>JBBSCV010000158.1:0-8924 GCA_038249925.1 Burkholderiales bacterium | reverse complement strand
GGCCGCCGTGGCCGCCACGCTGGAGAAGGTCTACAACTACTTCCCGCGTTTGAAGACGCGGCGTGGCAGCCAGGCTGCCTACACGAGCGGTGGTGAACAGCAGATGTGCGCCATCGGCCGCGCGTTGATGGCCAACCCGAAGATGGTGCTGCTGGACGAACCCAGCATGGGCCTGGCGCCGCAGATCGTCGAAGAGGTCTTCGAGATCGTCAAAGACCTGAACCAGCGCGAGAAGGTCACCTTCCTGCTGGCCGAGCAGAACACCAACATGGCCCTGCGCTATGCCGACCGCGGCTACATCCTGGAAAGCGGCCGCATCGTGATGGAAGGCGCGGCCAAGGACTTGCGCGAGAACGAGGACGTGAAGGAGTTCTACCTTGGCATGGGTCGAAGTTCCGACGGTACCGACAGGAAGAGCTTCAAGGATGTGAAGAGCTACAAGCGCCGCAAGCGCTGGCTGTCGTGAGCCCCCACGCTCGCTGTCGCTCGCTGCCCCCCGAGGGGGCTTCGGCGGCGGACCGGCAGAGCCGGATCCACGCCGATCCTTGGTTGCGAGATCTGTATGAGTGACGAAGATTTCGGCTTTGGCCTGCCGCCCTTCAAACCCGAGGATGCGCTGCAAACGATCAAGCGCACGCTGCGCGATCTGAAACTGGCCGAGCGCGGCACCGGCTTCGAGTTGCGTGGCAAGCGCGTGCTGGAGATCAGCGCCGAGGCTGACGCCCTGCAGGTGCGCATCGCGCGCAAGCTGGCGCTGACCCCCGAATGGGACCGCCTGAGCGTGCGCAATGCCGGCGAGCAGCGCAAGTTCATCGACGAAATCAAAAAGCGCCTGGCCCGCTGGGCCCAGGACGACTGACACCCGACCCCACCGACCCGGACGCGCCGCATGCAGCCCGACCCTCTGGAAACCCGCAGCGCGGCCGAACGTGAGCAGGCGCTGGCCTCTGCCTTGCCCGCCCAGGTGCGGGCGGCGCTGGCCGTGCCGGCGATGGCCGAGCGCCTGGTCGGCGTGGTGCCGGCCGAGATCACCACGCGCGGGGCGCTGGCGCGCCTGCCCGTCACGCGCAAACACGAGTTGCTCGACGTGCAGAACGCACAGCGAGGAGCGGATGCCTTCGGCGGCTTTTCAGCCCTGGGCTGGACAACGCAGCGTGCACTGCGCCCGGCGCGGCGTGTCTACCAATCGCCCGGCCCGATCTACGAACCCGAAGGTGCCGGCACCGACTACTGGCGCTGCGCACGCGCCTTGCGCGCTGCAGGCTTTGGCGCCGGCGACCTGGTGCACAACAGCTTCAGCTACCACCTGACACCCGGCGCCTGGATGATGGAAGGCGGCGCACATGCGCTCGGCTGCACCGTCTTCCCGGGCGGTGTGGGCAACACCGAACTGCAACTGCAGGCCATGGAACACCTGCGGCCAGACGGCTACACCGGCACGCCCAGCTTCCTGCGCATATTGCTGGAGAAGGCCGCTGAAAGCGGCTTGGGGCTGCCCAGCCTGAAGAAGGCACTGCTCAGCGGCGAGGCCTTCCCGCCCAGCCTGCGCGACTGGCTGCAAGAGCGCGGCGTGGCCGGCTACCAGGCCTATGCCACCGCCGACGTGGGCTTGATCGCCTATGAGACTTCGGCGCGCGAGGGTCTCGTGGTCGACGAAGGCGTGCTGGTGGAAATCGTGCGCCCAGGCACCGGCGACGTGCTGCCGGAAGGCGAAGTGGGCGAGGTCGTCGTCACCGCCTTCAACCCCGACTACCCGCTGCTGCGCTTCGGCACCGGCGACTTGAGCGCCGTGCTGCCCGGCGCCTGCCCCACGGGCCGCAGCAACACGCGCATCAAGGGCTGGATGGGCCGGGCCGACCAGACGGCCAAGGTGCGCGGCATGTTCGTGCACCCCAGCCAGGTGGCCGAAGTGCTGAGGCGCCACCCCGAACTGCGCCGCGCGCGCCTGGTGGTGGAAGGCGAAATGGCCAACGACCGCATGACATTGCAGGCTGAGACCGCCGGCGTCGCCGAAGGCCTGCCGGCCGCCATGGCAGCCGCCGTAGCGGGCAGCGTGCGCGATGTGACCAAGCTGCGGTGCGAAGTGCACCTGCTGCCGCCCGGCAGCCTGCCCAACGACGGCAAGGTGATCGAAGACCGGCGCACTTACGAATGAACGGCACGCCCTGTAGCGCTCGTGCACCGGCGCGTGCACTGGCGCGTGCGTTGGCGCGTGCAGATGCCCGCGCCCAGAAGGCGTGCTAGGTACTTACCGCGGTGGCTGCGGCCGACCTTGCCTCTAACATTCCGGGTTTTCGACCACAGAAATCACCGGAAGCCAACCCCCATGAAGATGACGATGCACAAGACCCTCACTGCCGTTGCCGCCGCCTTCGTG
Source organism: Burkholderiales bacterium (assembly GCA_038249925.1). Taxonomy (GTDB): domain Bacteria; phylum Pseudomonadota; class Gammaproteobacteria; order Burkholderiales; family Burkholderiaceae_C; genus Rubrivivax. The sequence goes on along the minus strand of JBBSCV010000158.1, from coordinate 6,547 downwards.
GCCACCAGCAGTCTGGCCGCCTACCCCGAAAAGCCCATCACGATGGTGGTGCCCTTCGCCGCCGGCGGCCCCACCGACAAGGTGGCGCGCGACCTCGCCGAGGTGCTGCGCAAGAGCCTCAACAACCAGACCATCGTCATCGAGAACGTCGCCGGCGCCGGTGGCACGCTGGGTGCGGCCAAGGTTGCACGGGCCAACCCGGACGGCTACACCTTGCTGCTGCATCACATCGGCATGTCCACGGCCCCGGCGCTTTACCGCAACCTGCCGTACAAGACGCTGGATGACTTCGAATACCTCGGCATGGTCAATGACGTGCCGATGACGCTGATCGGCCGCCCCACGCTGCCGGCCAACAACTACGCCGAACTGGTGAAGTGGCTGGAAGCCAACCGCGGCAAGATCAACCTGGCCAACGCGGGCCTGGGTGCTGCGTCTCACCTGTGCGGTCTGCTGTTCCAGCAAAGCCTGAAGATCGACATGACCACCGTGCCGTACAAGGGCACCGCACCGGCCATGACCGACATTCTGGGCAGCCAGGTCGACATCATGTGCGACCAGACCACCAACACCTCGGGCCAGATCGCTGCCGGCAAGGTGAAGGCCTATGCCGTCACCACCCTGAAGCCCCTGACGACCCCTGCACTGTCAGGCCTGCCGACGCTCGATTCGCAAGGCCTGAAGGGTTTCAACGTGTCGATCTGGCACGGCCTGTACGCGCCCAAGGGTACGCCCAAGGCCATCCTCGACCAGGTGAACACCGCCCTGCGTGCGGCGCTGAAGGACCCGGAGTTCATCAAGCGGCAAGAAGCCCTGGGTGCTGTCGTCGTCACCGACAACCGCATCAACCCCATCGATCACAAGAAGTTCGTCGAAGCCGAAATGGCCAAGTGGGGCCCAGCCATCAAGGCTGCTGGCCAGTACGCCGACTGAACGCCGTTGGTAGCTTGATGGCATGAAGAGGCCGCCTTCGGGCGGCCTTCTTCAGGGTGCGGCGCGCTTCAGCGTTGCACCAGCGCGATCACGCGCTGCCGACCTCGTCGTCGAGGTGGGCCTCCACGCCCAAGGGCAGCAACTGGATGGTGGCGCGCAAGCCGGGCAAGGCCTGCATCAGCGCCAGTTCGACACGGCCCCGCTCAGCCGCCGCGCGGCCCAGTGTCCAGTCGGCGGGCATGTGCATGTGCAGGTCGACGAAGCGCCGCTGGCCAGCGCGGCGCGAGGTCACGTGGTCGAAGCGCACATGGTCGTGGCTGTGCTCGGCCAGCACGCGCTCGACGGTGGCGCGCTGTGCAGGCTCGAGCGCCTCGTCCATCAGACCGCCTGCCGACTGCCAGATCAGCCCCGCGCCCACGCGCATGATGTTCAGCGCCACAACAATGGCGATCACCGGGTCGAGCCAGGCCCAGCCCGTGGCCAACACCGCCAGCAAGCCAACTACCACGCCGACCGTGGTCCAGACATCGGTGAAGAGATGGCGCGCATCGGCTTCCAGCGCCACCGAATGAACGGCACGCGCCTTGCGCAGCATGCTCCACGCCAACATGCCATTCATGACCGAGCTGACGGCTGACAAGATGAGGCCCAAACCCACGGCCTGCAGCGGCTGCGGATTCAGGAGGCGCAGCACCGCGGTCCAGACGATGGCCAGGGCGGCGGCGAAAATCAACACGCCTTCGAAGCCGCTGCTGAAGTACTCGGCCTTGTGGTGGCCGTAGTGATGTTCGTCGTCGGCAGGGCGCGCGGCTATGGTCACCATGGCCAGCGCGAACACCGCACCGGCCAGATTGACCAACGACTCCAGGGCGTCGGAGAGCAGGCTGACGCTGTCGCTCACCCACCAGGCGCCGGTTTTCAGCGCAATGGTGGCCAGTGCCACCGCGATGGACAGCTGCAGGTAGCTGCGTACCTGCACAGGCTTCAGGCGCTGAGGGTCACACGCGCGAACTTGCGCTTGCCCACCTGCACGACGATGCTGCCGACGCCGAGCTTCAGACCCTTGTCGCTGACTGTCGTGCCATCGATGCGCACGCCGCCTTGTTCGATGAGGCGCATGGCCTCGCTGGTGGAAGGCGCCAGACCGGCCTGCTTCAGCAAGGCCCCCACGGCCAGCGGCGCGCCCGACAGGGCCACCTCGGGAATCTCGTCAGGCACGCCCCCGGCCGCGCGGCGATGGAAGTCTTCCACCGCAGCCTCGGCTGCAGCCGCGCCGTGGAAGCGTGTCGTGATTTCGCGTGCCAGCTGCACCTTGGCGTCTTTCGGGTTGCGGCCGACTCCCACCTCGTGCTTCAGCGCTGCGATCTCGGCCTCGGGGCGGAAGCTGAGCAGCGTGAACCACTTCCACATCTGAACGTCGCTGATGCTCAGCACCTTGGCGAACATGGTGTTGGGCTCGTCGGTGATGCCGATGTAGTTGTTCTTGCTCTTCGACATCTTCTCGATGCCGTCCAGCCCCTCCAGCAGCGGCATCGTGAGGATGCACTGCGGCTCTTGCCCGTACTCCTGCTGCAGCGCGCGACCCACGAGGAGGTTGAATTTCTGGTCGGTGCCACCGAGTTCGAGGTCACTCTTCAGGGCGACCGAGTCGTAACCCTGCATCAACGGATAGAGCAGCTCGTGAACGCTGATGGGGCTGCCGGCCTTGAAACGCTTTGTGAAGTCGTCGCGCTCGAGCATGCGCGCCAGTGTGTACTTGGCAGCGAGCTGGATCATGCCGCGCGCGCCAAGCGGGTCGCTCCACTCGCTGTTGTAGCGAATCTCGGTCTTCGCGGGGTCCAGCACCAGGCTGGCCTGGCGGTAGTAGGTCCGGGCGTTGGCCTCGATCTGCTCGCGTGTCAGCGGTGGCCGCGTGGCATTTCTGCCCGAGGGGTCACCGATCATCGCGGTGAAGTCGCCTATGAGAAAGATGACCGTGTGCCCCAGGTCCTGCAACTGGCGCATCTTGTTCAGCACCACGCTGTGGCCGATGTGAATGTCGGGCGCCGTCGGGTCCAGGCCGAGCTTGATGCGCAGCGGCTGGCCTGTCGCCTCGGAACGCTGCAGCTTCTTCACCCATTCAGCCTCGGGCAGGAGCTCTTCGCAGCCGCGCAACGACACTGCCAGAGCTTCGCGCACGCGGTCACTCAGACCGTCACTGATTCCGTCAATGAGCGGCATGGCAGACGCGGCATCGGCGCCCGAAACAACGGCAGGCTGGGACATGAACGGTTACTCGAAGCTGTTTAGGGGGGCCGCGCTTCTGCCGACAATGAGGTCAATCACTGGGCAGGAAGCGGTGCTGGCTTGGCTATACTTGCCGCTGCTTTCCCAGGATGAATGCTTGCGGCAGAGCCCTAGGCCCTGTTGCCTCATTCTAGTGGACGGCCTGTCTGCAGACCCCGGTCAAGCCGGTGCAGGAGGCCACTCGATCAACACCGTTGGGCCTGCATTTCTTTTGCGGCGCGTCAACCACTCGAAGTGACTCGCCACATCTTGGACACGCTCGCCGACCGCGCCATCTCTGGCCTACAAACCTTCGCCTCGCAGCACCGACGCAGCCTGATCGGCGGCAGCATTGCAGTGCTTGCCGGGTTCGGCATCACTGCCGTGGCCGTCGCGCCGCTCGCCCCCGATGCGGCCGCGCTGCCCAAGCAAGTCATCTCGGAAGTCGTGCTGCCCCAAGGCATGGCGGGGCAGCTCGCCGAACTGGCAGCCCAGGAACTGAAGCTCACCCGCAGCGACATCACTCGCGGCACCGATACCGCCGAGACGCTGCTTGCGCGCATGGGCGTGCGTGACGCGTCTGCTGCGGGTTTCATCCGCAGCGACAGCACCGCGCGCCTGTTATTGGCCGGCCGTGGCGGCAAGATGGTTCGCGTCGACACCGATGGCTACGGTGGCCTGCACGAACTGGTGGCCCGGTTCCCTGCCGAGAGCAGCGAGTTGGCGCGCACCCACTTCACGCGCCTGACCCTGGTCCGCGTCGACGGCAATTGGCTGGCGCGTCTGGAAACAGCACCCTTCACTTCGCAGTCGCGCCTGGCCAGCGGCACCATCCGCAGCTCGTTGTTTGCAGCCACCGACGAAGCTGGTGTGCCTGATGCCGTGGCCGTGCAGGTTGCCGATATCTTCTCCACAGACATCGACTTCCATCGCCAATTGCGCAAGGGCGACACCTTCAGTCTGGTCTATGAATCGCTGATGGCCGACGGTGAACCCGTGGCCTGGAACGAGGGCGCCGGGCGCGTGCTGGCTGCCGAGTTCGTGAATGCCGGACGTTCTCACCACGCGGTGTTCTTCACGGCTGCCGACGGCCGCGCCGCGTACTACGACATCGACGGCAGCAGCAAGCGCCGCGCCTTCCTGGCCAGCCCGCTCGAGTTTTCACGCGTGACCTCGGGTTTCGCGATGCGCATTCACCCCATCTTCCAGACCCGCCGCGCCCACCTGGGTGTGGATTACGGCGCCCCCACGGGCACGCCGGTGCGTGTGGTGGCTGACGGCGTGATCGACTTCGCCGGGCGCCAGAACGGCTATGGCAACGTCATCGAAGTGCGCCACGGCAACAACCGCAGCACGCTGTACGCCCACCTGAGCCGCATCGACGTGCGCAAAGGTCAGCGCGTGGACCAGGGACAGCGCATTGGCGCCGTGGGCGCCACCGGCTGGGCGACCGGCCCGCACCTGCACTATGAGTTCCGCATCGGCGGTCAGCATCAAGACCCGCTGCGCATGGCCAGGAATTCCGAATCCAAGCCTGTCGATGCCGCCTCACGGCCGAAGTTCACCGAAACACTGTCCACGCTGCAGGTGAAGCTGGACCTGGCCGAGAGCCAGTCCGGAGCCCGCGCAGTCATGGAGTAGATGGTCTACTTCATCGGTCTCATGTCGGGCACCTCGCTCGACGGAGTCGACGGTGTTCTGGCCGAGCAGGTTGATGCAAGTGCAGCCGGGCAAGGGGCCGACAGCCCGCCGTTGCAGTCACGCGGCCATGTGCATCGGCCTTTTCCGCCGGGCCTGCGCGATGAACTGCTGGCGCTGAACCACAGCGGCAGCAACGAACTTCACCGCGCTGCGCTGGCCGCCAACGGCCTGGTTCGCGTCTACGCCGAGGTGGTGGCACAGCTGCTGCAGCAAGGCCGGCTTCAAAGCCAGCGCGTCACGGCCATAGGCGCCCACGGCCAGACCGTGCGCCATCAGCCGGGCAGCTTCGACGGCACCGGCTACACGCTGCAGCTGATCAACGGTGCGCTGCTGGCCGAACTGACGGGCATCTCCGTCGTCTGCGACTTTCGCAGCCGCGATGTGGCTGCCGGCGGGCAAGGCGCGCCGCTCGTGCCCGCCTTCCATGCCGCAGCGTTCCGAAAGCCCGGCCAGACTCGCGCGGTGCTGAACCTGGGCGGCATCGCCAATCTCACGCTGCTTCAGGCCGATGGCGGCGTGCTGGGCTTCGACACAGGCCCAGCCAACGTGCTGATGGACCTCTGGTGCCAGCGCCACACCGGCCAGCCGCTGGACAAAGGCGGCCAATGGGCGGCGGCCGGGCAGGTGGATGAAGCGCTTCTGACGAAATGGCTGACCGACCGCTACTTCGCACTGGCGCCACCCAAGAGCACCGGCCGGGACCATTTCAACGCGCCGTGGCTCGATGTCCAGCTAGAAGATGGCGCGGCCAGACAGCCCGTGGACGTGATGTCTACGCTGGCGGCATTGACGGCGCGCAGCGTTGCCGCAGCGCTGCGGTCATCCGCGCCTGACTCGCAGGCCCTTTTCGTGTGCGGAGGCGGTGCCCACAACGATCATCTGCTGGCGCTTCTGGGCGCTGAACTGAACGGCGTGGAAGTGGCGAGCACCGCAACGCTCGGCGTGGCTCCTGATCAGGTGGAAGCCCTGGCTTTCGCCTGGCTTGCACGCGCTTGCCTTGCCAGAGAGGCTGGCAATGTACCGGCCGTCACGGGCGCCCGAGCAGCGAGAGTGCTCGGGGCCATTTATCCGGCGGGCTGGATGCAATGAATGCAATCAGGGACACCGGATTCCCGGCGTCCTCGAACCCAAATCGGCTCGAAATCAGGCCGAAAAGGAAGACCCGCATCCGCAGGTCGTTGACGCGTTCGGGTTCTTGATCACGAACTGCGCGCCTTGCAGGTCTTCCTTGTAGTCGATCTCGGCACCGCCGAGATACTGCAGGCTCATGGCATCGATGAGCAGCGTGACACCGTTCTTGGTCATCTGCGTGTCATCGTCGTTGATGACTTCATCGAAAGTAAAGCCGTACTGGAAGCCTGAGCAACCACCACCCTGCACGAAAACGCGGAGTTTCAACTCGGGGTTGCCTTCTTCGGCGACAAGGTCAGCCACCTTCGCCGCAGCACTGTCGGTGAAGACCAGTGGTGCTGGCATGTCGTCGGTGGCGGGGGCAAGGGGTTCAGCCAAAGCATTCATGCGGGGCTCCAGTTCAGATTCGAGGCGCTCATTGCGCCCGGTCAAGCGTCGTACGACGCAGCAAATACCCAGTGTAGGCCGTTGGACCAGCTTCAACGCCCCCAGTTCACTTCCATTCACCGTCCCAGGC
>JBBSCV010000157.1:0-8998 GCA_038249925.1 Burkholderiales bacterium | reverse complement strand
TGGGTCGAAACCGAAAGTTCGCCGGCTCGCTCAGCAGACACTCCTTCGAGGTCTGAACCCGCAAATTTTCCGGCGCTATGGCGAAAGTCAGCAATGCGGCTCATACCAACCGGTCGGGTCACCAAGGTCGTCCGCCGCAATGACCGATAAGCGCCGAGTAGCGTGAATGCAGAGGCTGGCCGCCACCGTCAGCAACCGCTGCAGAGCCGACCTCGGCCCAAATCGCTCGGGTCGCCCGTGCAATGCCTGCCTGTTGCTTCCATAATCTTGCGACACTTGGCATTGAACCGGCGTAGATGACAAGAATTGGTTTGTGGCGCAGCCTGATGCGCAGAAAATACCATTGAAAATCAATGACTTGGTTTTTATGCAAGCTGCGCCACGTAATGCTTGGCTCGCTGCATAGCACTGCCAAGAATTGGCCGAACCTGGCCTCCGACAGACCTCCCGACCCGTCAAGCGGCGCCACGTTGAGGTTTACTTTCCGGCAAGCCTCGGGTTACTTCACAACGAAGCAGTGGGTTCATCGCCCGCTCGCACCGCCTTGGGCACGACATGCCTCGGCTACCCACCCAGAATCTGCGCGACTGCCAGATCAGCGCTGTGACGGGCTGGAAAAGTCACTCGCCCAGAACAGCCCCCGCGCACTCGTTGACATGGCCACCGGCGCTGGCAAGACCTTCACGGCCGTCACCGCGGTGTGCCGCCCACTCAAGTTCAGCGGTGCCAAGCGCTTCTCGTTCCTGGCAGGTGCAGCTTGGCCTGTAAACGGCAGCGGGCTGCCGAAGCAGCCCGAACAGGGAAAACGAACCGGCGCCGGAGACTGTGGATGAACGCGCGTGCGGCGCCTCAGACCGCAGCGGGCGACTTCCGCATCGCCGCACCCAGCAAGCCCAGGCCGGCCAGCAGGGTCAGCGCGGTGGCGGGTTCGGGTACGGGCGCAGCCGCCCAGCTGATGGCGGTCTCGATCGGGTCACCGAAACTGTCGATGTACAAGTCCTGGTAGGCCCCGTTGAAGAAGTACACGTTGATGTTGGGGTTGCCGCCGGCCTGACTGAACACGATGCCGCCGTCAGTGAAATTGGGGCTGGCGACCGTGAACTCGTTGTCGTACGCAAAATCAGGGTCGGCACCCAGCGGTACCAGGCCAGTGATGGCCACGCCGTTGCGCACACCGCTGATGCTGAGCATGGCTTCGGGCGTCAGCGCCGCGCCGGCAGTCGTGAAGCTGCCGCTGGCCGTGACGCCCGGGCCGGTGTAGGAGAAATTCCATATCGTGACGGCGTGTGCAGCGGTCGCACCGAGCAGGCCGGACAAGGCCAAGGTACCGGCAGCCAGGAAGGTCTTGAGCTTCATGTCGATGCATTCCAGGTGAGGTGGATGATGGTTGGCTGCGTGGCGCGTTACCAGAGCCTCGGACCTGCTGACTGTCAAAGTGTCAGGCGTGTGACTTGCTGCCTAATCGATTCAGTGGAACACAGGCAATCCGCAGAAGCTCGCATCGGGGCAGGCGAACCCCTTGAACCGGGGGGTGGCACTGGGCTGCCACAGGCCCACGGCCTCCCGAGGCTCGCGCGCCAGGACCGCCATCGTCAGCCCGCCTTCGATGCCCGGCATCCCGCGGTTCCAGCCCCTGGCCTTGGCGGCGAGTGCGTGCAAGGCATTTGCTTGCTCGGCACGAGCGGAGCCGTGGTACGGGCCCGGCGGCCCGGCGGCCCGGCGGCCCGGGGCGATGCAAGCGGGCTGTCTGGCGTCGTCTCGGTGAGCTGTACTTTCCAATGTCCGTGGTTGCCTTGCGGTCACCAGCGGCGGCTCGGTCTGAGCCTGGAGCCCAAGCAGGGCGCCAGCCCTTGTCAGCGGTCTGAGCCAGGTGGTGAGCATCGCGCTGACGAGCAGTTCGTCGCACGCCGTCACCGCCGACGGCAATGTCTGGAATTGGGGCAACGGCAGCCGCAGCGGCATCGCTGGACAACAGGACGCAACTTGAATGTGCCCACGGGTGTGCCCGGACTCGACGCAGCCTTGGAGATCAGCGCCAGCCCGCCACGCAACATCAATGTCATCACCGAAGCTCGGCGGCTGGACGTCCCGAGCCGCTGACCTGCCGGGCGCATCTGGCCGAGGGAACGCCCACCCATGACAGGATCGAAGCGTCTCCTGCCGCGTCTCCTGCCGCGTCACCTGCCGCGTCATGCCCGGTCCTGCTCCGTGCAACGCATTGCCGAGCTGCGGTTCCGAAGTGACATCAGGCCGGCCGAAGCCCATCAGCCTGTCTCGACGGGCCCGGGCCCGACTTCAGGCGGACGCCGGCAGCCCGGGCGCAGCCAGGCGGGCATCCAGGCCGGCCAGCATCGCCCGCAAGGCTTCGGCGTTGTGCGGCTCGTGGTCGACTTCCAGGGCGTCCAGCAGCACGACGCGAATCTGCTCGGCCTCCACGAGTTCCATGTCCCACTGCGGAAACAGGCGCTCGCGCGACTCTTCGACCTCGCTCAGCATGATGATCTGTCCGTGGCGGACATCGCTGCGCAACAGTTCCATCAAGCGCGCGATGCTGGCGCGCGGGCCTTCCAGCCACTGGAAGAAGATGCCCTCACCGAACACCAGCATGCCGGTGATGCCCCAGCGCGGGTTGTTGCGACGCGACGTCGCGATGATGTGGTCGACGGCGGCAGCGTCCACATCGGTGGCCGCGCGGCTGCAATAGACGACGTTGAACAACAGCGGCAGTCTGTGGCCGAAGCCGGGCTCGTCGGAATCACCAACCATATCGAGGTGCATGTTCAAGCTTTCGTTCGCTGGAAGCTTCGACCATAACCTTGGCCATTGATCGGTGTGCTGTGCCAGGTGATGTGAGGTTTTCGAAATGCGCCCGGCTCGGCGTGTGGCGCGGAAATCAGCGCCCCTGCGGCCGCCGGCCGGTGATGCCCCAGACCAGTTGCTCGAACGGGTCGGGTTCAGCGCGGCGAAAGTCGACCCAGGTGAACTGACGCAGGAACAGCGGCAGCTCGGGCTGGGCCGGTGCGCCGGGCAGCAGCACCGGGATCACCGGCAGGCGGCGGTCGACGAATTCGCTGATGAAGCCTCGCATCTCCTGCTGGTGCCAAGGGCTGATGCCGGCCGGGCCGATGCACACGGCTGCGCTGCCGATGCGCTGGATCTGCCTTTCCAGCAGTTCCTGCCAGGCCTGCCCGGGTGGCAGCTCCCATTCGTCCAGCCACGGCAGCAGGGCGCGGGCCTTCAGGCCTTCGCCCAGCCGTTTGACAGCCGGCTTGTCGGCAGAGTTGTGGCACAGGAAGACGTCGAAGCAGCCCGACTCGCGCTTGCTGCGCAGGGCCTCGGTCGCGGCGTCTTCAGCCGCGGCGGCAGATGTCTTGACTTCAGCCGTTGCGGATGTGGCTGGCGCCGGGGTTGGCACTGCTTGCGGTTGCGGCGCACCGCCAGGCTGTGTAGATGAAGCCGGTCGCACTTCGCCGCCGGCATGCACGACGACGAGCTCACCCAATGCAGCGGCGTTGGCCGCAGCGCTGGACTCATCGACAGTCGCACCGGCGGCGAGGGCGCGGTAGAAGGCGGCCAGCGCGGCGGCGGTGGCGGCGGCCATCGAAACCAGCGCGCTCACGCCGGCGCGTTGCAGCGCCTTCATCGCCAGGACGTGCGCTGCCTGCGCGCCCGTCTCGCTCGTCGCCGGCTGCAGCACCAGCAGCCGAAGCGCCGGCGCGGTCTGGCGCAGCAGTGTGGCCAGGGCCTGCACGTTCAGGCTGCGCACGCCGCCGGAAGAATCGGCCAGCCGCAGCGTGACATAGCTGCTGCCCACGGCGCTGGCATCGGCCAACAGGTGCAGCACCACGGTGGCGCCGAGTTCGCGACGCAGCATGGCCTCGTTGGCCGGCGCGGGGCACTGGCATTGCCAGCCCGCGCTGTGCAGCGCGTCCAGCGCGCCGGCCCATGCACCCGAAGCGTGCTCACCGCCGGGGCCCACCACCCGTGTCAGCTGCATCGGGTGGGCAGGCGTCAACCCGCAGCCCGCAGCTGCAGACCGCAGCCCGAACAAAACTGTGCCGAAGCAGCGAGCTTGGCGCCGCAAGAGATGCAGAACGCAGCGCCGATCATCGGGCGCGGGCCCTGATGGTCGGCTGACAGCAGCCGGTCGTAGTCGCCGGTGTCGATCCACTGCAGACACTGCTGCGCCCGGTGCACGGTCCACGGGTGGTTCTGGTCCATCGCCGACAGGCGCCGCGCGATCCAGTTCAGTGCCTCGCCGTCCAGCGTTTCGAAAGCGCGTGCCTGCGCGATGAAGTCTTCGGTGTTGGCGCTGTCGTAGCAACTGCGCGGCAGCCCGGCGAGCTTCATCATCACCGTCAGCGCGACGTTCGGGTCCTGGCAGGCCAGCAGACCAGCGCGGTCGGCGCTGAATTCGCTCATGCGCTTCCAGTTCAGCAGCGCCACCTGCAAGCCGGTGCCGGCCAGTTCACCGAGGCCCAGCGTGAGGCCGCCGACGATGCTGCCGATGACCGGCAGGAATTCGGCAATCTGGTAACACAGGACGTGGCCGCTCTTGATGTGGCCCATCTCGTGGCCGATGACGAACAGCAGCTCGTCCGGCGTCAGCGCATCGATGGCTTCGGCACTGATCACGATCAAGGGCTTGCCCGTGCCGGCGGTGAAGGCGTTGATGGCGCCGCCGGCGGCGATGTAGACGTCGGGCATCGACGGCAAGTCGATATTGGCCGCGGCCTCGCGCGTCAACGCATGGATTTCGGGGAAGGAATCAGCGCCGACCTGCAAATGGCTGCCGGTGAGCTGCATGCGCAGCATGCGCTCGAAGCCCCATTCGTTGACCTTGCGCACCAGCGTCTCCAGACCGCCGGTCTTCTGCAACGCGTCGAGCGCCTTCTTGTCGAGCGGATGCTCGTAGCTTTGTGGCTTCAGACCGCGGAGCTGGCGTCGTGCCATCGCCATCGTCATCGGCTCACCACACCTTGCCCTTGCCCGATGCCACCTGGTAGCCATCGACGATGGACCATATCCAGACGGCGATCGTCAGCAGGCCACCGGTGAACAGCAGGCCGAACACGGCGCCGGCGAACATCGCCACGCCTTTTTTCCAGTCGTTGTTGTAGAGCTGGCCCACACCGGTGATCAGCGCCGAGAGCACGGCGGCAACCCACGGCGTCTTGCCGGTGGGGCTGTCAGACAGGGCCTGCGGCGTGGGCTGCAGACCACGCATCGTGGGAGGCGGCGAAGCCGGCGCCTGCACCGGCGCGGCTGGGGCCAGCGCCGCGCCGCAACTGGCGCAGAACATGGCGCCGTCCGAGTTTTCAGCGCCGCATTTGGAACAGAACATCGCATCACCTCCCTGCCCGATCATGCCGACGGCCACGATTGGGTGTCAACCGTGGGTGTCCACCTGCGCGCGCTGCAAAACGCCGCCACGGCCTCCACCGGCGGCACCGGCATCACCGTGGGCGTCGTCCCAGCGCCTCCAGCTGGTCGGCAATGCGGGCAGCGGCCGGCTCTTCTGCGGCCATGCGTTCGGCGCAGTCGCGCAGCGCCTCCACGCGGCCCGGGGCATCGAGCAGGCCACGCAGCGCGGCCCGCCATTCGGCGACGGGCGCCGCAGTGCCCAGCGTGGCCGCCACCCCCAGCCGGCGCAGCCGCACGGCGTTGTCGAACTGGTCGTGGGCGAAGGGCACCACCAGCTGCGGAATGCCCGCTGCCAGCGCCTGCGCGCTGGTGCCGATGCCGCCGTGGTGCACCAGCGCGCCCAAGCGCGGCAGCAGCGCGCTGAAAGGTGCGTAGGGCACATGCATCGCGCCGGAAGGCAAATTCAACGGCAGCTGGCTGCGAAACGGGGTGATGAGCAAGGCCCGCTCGCCAAGCGCAGCACAGGCATCGACAGCCTTGGCGAAGAAGGCCGCGCCGTGCGCCATGGCCGAGCCGGGCGTGATGCCGATGGGGGCGCGGCCAGCGGCAAGAAACACTTCGAGCACGGGGTCGAGCCCGCCGCGATCGGCACTCTCGTGAAAGAGCGGGAAGCCGCTGGTCTGCGTCTGTGCGGGCCAGTCGGGCTGCGGTGGTGCAAACCAGTCGGGCCAGGCGCCGATGACGAGATCGGGCGAATGGATCCAGCGGCTCAGCACGCGCTGCACCGGGGCCAGGCCCAGTTCTGCGCGCACGCGGTTCAGGCGCGGCGCCACCCCACGGTCGACCAGCCAGCGCTCGGCGCCCGATTGCAGGGCACGCAAGACCCAAGCTGGCAGCCACGACAGGTCGCCGATGCCGGGCAGCACCGAAGGCAGGGTGGCCGACGGCAGGAAGACGGGTGACAGGTGCACGGTGGCAGCAGGCAGGCCGCTGTGCTCTTGCACCAGGCGCAGGCCCCAGGACAGCGAACTGCCGACCAGCACGGTGTCACGGGGCTGGCTGAGGGCCGCCGTGACGGTGAACGCCTCGGGTAGGCGGTTCAGCAGCTCCTCGAAGAGGAAGCGGGCGCCCTGCCGCGGGTGCCAGAGCTCGGGCCGCTGCAGCAAGGCCTCGAAATCGACCGACGTTCCCAGCGGCGTGAACTCGACGCCGGCGCGGCGGATACGCGCCTCGAAATACGGCGACGCGATCATCTGCACCCGGTGCCCGCGCAACAGCAGCGCTTGCGAGATGGCGATGAAGGGGTGGACATCTCCGGCGCTGCCGAGCGCGCTCACGACAAACTGCATTCGGTATTGTGAGAGGCGTCAAAGTCGTTGGAGATCTCAGCGGTTTCAGCACAGTTGCGCATGGCAGATATCGAAAAGCCCGCGCGGCCGACCCACCCCCAAGGCACTGGATGGCGGCACTGTGACGTTCTGTCACAGTGCTGTCTACACTCGCCCAGAACAGCCGGCCCTGCCCTCGACGACACCATGCATCTGCGCCCCATGCCCTGTCTCTTGAACCCGCGCGTCTTGGCTGCTTGCGCCTTGCTGGCAGCAGCGACGGCAACTGCGCAAAGCCAGGCCCCCGCGCAAGCGCCCGTGCAAGCGCAAACCAGCGAAGGCTCGGCGCCTGCCCTGATGGTGCCGGCCACGCTGCCCGAGATGCGCCTGCCCGACCTGCGGGACATGCAGCTCGCGGTGCCGCGCCCGGTGCGCGCTGCGCAGGCCGCTCTGGGCATGGGCAAGCAGCGGCTGGCGTTGGTGCTGGGCCTCGGGCAGGTGGGCCGCCGTTCGGTGGTGGACAGCGCGCCGCGCGATGTGCTGGCCGTGGCTTCGGCCCTTGGCAGTGGTGGCTTCGTCGTGATGCTGCGTGAAGACCTCAGCGCGGCCGATCTGCGCGCTGCACTCCAGGAGTTCCGCGAACGCCTGCAGCCCGGCGGCGTGGGCTTCATCTACGTCACGGCGCTGGGCGCGCAGGTCGACGGCCAGAACCTTCTGCTGACCCGCGACGCCTTGCTGGACGCCCCGGCGCCGGTGCTCGCGCAGCGCCTGCGCCAGACCGCCGTGCCGCTGGACGAGGTGAGCGACGCGCTCATCGGCAGCCCAGACAGCCTGCGCCTGCTGGTGGTGGACGCAGCCTGGCAACACCCGGCGCTGGCGGCCTTGCCACAAGCCGGCCTGGCGCAACCGCGCCTGCCCCACGGCACGATGGCGCTGTTCAGCCAGCCGCTGGGCAGCGTGCAGGAAGTGCCTGCGGTGGCGCCGCTGCCGCTGCCGGCGCCCACCGCCGCGGCAGAGATCGCCGCCACGCCTTTCATGCGCACGCTGGTGGGCGCCTTGCTGAAGCCGCGCATCAACGGCCCCGAGGCGCTGCGCAGCACGCGGCGCAGCATTGCCGAAGCCACGCTCGGGCAATCCAGCCCCTGGCTGGGCGGTGACACCGACGACAAGGAAGAGCTGGCCGAGGCCTCGCTGCTGGACGGCTTGATCCCGCGCACGCCGGAAGATGTGGCCCGCGAGGCGCTGCGCCAGGGTTCACGCGGCCTCACTCGCCCTGCAGCGCGTGTAGCGGGTGAACAAACCGTGGCCGAGGTCATGGCACAAAACACCACCCCGGCGGCGGCACCGGTGTCTGCGACGACCGAGCCGGCCGCGACACGGCCTGGTTCGACGACACCGGGCACCAGCCTCGCCAGCACCGTCAGCGCACTGGGCACGGCGGCCAGCGTGGTGGGCACGGTGGCCAGCACCGTGGCGGGCGTGGCCGTGACCGCGCAGGTCGTGCAGACGGCTGCGGCCGTCAGCGTCGCCACCGCCGCAGCCACCACCGCGGTGGGCGTGGCCGGCAGCGCCGCCAGCGCCCTGGGCAGCACGGCGGTGGCGCTGGCGGCGCGCGCCGGCGGTTCGTCTTCAAGCGGCGCGGCGGTGGCCGGTGCTGCGGCGGCGCCGGCTGCGGTGGCCATCGTGGCACCTGCGGCTGCCTTGGCTGGCGCTGCTGCAGCAGGGGCGACGGGGACGGCGGGGGCTGCGGTGCCTGTGGCATCGCCTCTTGCGCTGGCCCCTGCCGGCGCTGCAAATGCGGTCAGCACTGCTGCCTTGCCCGCTGCGGCGGCCGTGGGCACGGCGCCCGTGTCGGCTGACACTGTGGCGTCGGACATCCCGGCGCCCGGCGCCTCACCGAGCACCACAACTGCCCAGCGTGCAGCCCAGGCCGCCGCCGCCGCCACCGAGGCCCTGCCAGGCAGTCAGCGCGTTGTCGACGCGGCACCCGCCGCGCAAGCTGCACAAGCCGCCGCGCGCGCGCTGCCGCGCCGCAACGCCTATGGCTACACCGAAGGCGACAGCTTCAGCTACCAGGTGCTGGACACCTGGGCCGACGAGGTGGTGGGCGAATACACCACCGCCATCGACGAAGTGCTGGCCAACGGCCAGTTGCGCGCCAATGGCCAGCAGATGCAGATGGACCCGCAGGGCCGGCCGACGCGCCTGGCGCGGCCCGACGGCAGTTTCTCGGTTTTCGAGCCGCACCAGGACTTGTGGTGGGCCAAGCCAGAACGCGGCCAGCGCCGCGCCGTGAAATTCATCGA
>JBBSCV010000156.1:0-9149 GCA_038249925.1 Burkholderiales bacterium | reverse complement strand
GCCGACCGCATCACGCTGCGGCTGCGCACCGGCGAAGAAAACGCCATCGAGGCGGTCTGGACCTGGCGCTGGAACTGATGTCCGACTGATCCCGAGACCGGGCACTGCGCTTGCCTTGAACGGCAATGACAGTGCCATCCCCGCAACCCCCGCCACCCACGCACCCGAGTCCTCGCACGCCGCGCATGCCAGGACGGCGCGCCTTGCTTTGGGCGCTGCTGTCGGTTCTGGCGGTGGCATTGGCCGCCGTGCTGGTGCCGTTCTACGGCCCGCTGCTGTGGGCGCTGATCATCAGCCTGCTGTTCTCGCCGCTGTACCGCTGGCTGCTGCCGCGGCTGCGCCGCCAGCGCACCGTGGCGGCCTTGGTCACCTTGCTGGTGGTGCTGCTCGTCGTGGTGCTGCCGTTCGTGCTGCTGATCGTGGGCATCGTCGACGAGGCCACCGGCCTCTACGGCCAGCTGCAATCAGCGGAAATCAGGCCCGCGGCCTGGTTCCAGCGCCTGCTCGAGAGCTTGCCACCATGGCTGGCCGATGCACTGAGAAAACTCGGCCTGGGCGACATCGAGGCGCTGCAGCAGCGGCTGTCCAGCGGCATCGGGCAGCTGGGGCAGTTCGTCGCGGCGCGGGCGCTGCAGCTGGGGCAAGACACCTTCAGTCTGGTCACGAGCATCTTCCTCATGCTCTATGTGGCGTTCTTCTTCATTCGCGACGGCAGGTTGCTGCGGCGCAAGCTGCAGAACGCGCTGCCGCTCGGTCGCAGGCAGCAGCATGAACTGCTGGACCGCTTCACGCGCGTCATCGGCGCCACGGTTCGCGGCAACTTGCTGGTGGCATCGCTGCAGGGCGCCTTGGGCGTTCTGGCGTTCTGGGTGCTGGGCTTCAGCGGTGCGCTGCTGTGGGGGGTGGTGATGGGCTTTCTGTCGCTGCTGCCTGCCGTGGGCGCAGCGTTGGTCTGGGGCCCGGTGGCGCTGTACTTGCTGGCCACCGGCGAGGTCGTGCAGGGTGTGGGCCTGGCTGCGTGGGGCTTGCTCGTGATCGGTCTCGTCGACAACCTGCTGCGCCCGGTGCTGGTGGGCAAGGACAGCCAGTTGCCTGACTGGCTGGTGCTGATATCGACCTTGGGCGGCTTCGTGGTCTTCGGCATGCACGGTTTCGTCATCGGGCCCGTGGTGGCCGCGATGTTCATGGCCGTGTGGCGGATGACGGTGATGGACGGAGCTTCCACTCCCTAGCCGAACTCACTAGCCGAACTCATGCGCGCCTTGCCGATCAGGTCAGGGCCCGGCGATCGATGCGGGCAGTGGCGAGAACAGCCGGTCCATCGGCATCGTATCCGGCAGAACGTAGATCACACCGCGACGCCCCAGCAGTGTCGGCTTGAGCTGGTTGTTGTAGAAGGCCACCGGCACATTGATGCAACCGTAGGAAATTCGGTTGTCGGCGGGTGTCGGGGTGGCCAGCCGCTGCAGACGGCGTTCGGCGGGCACGTGGGCACGCACCCGGTGCATCGACACGGCAGCGTCGTAATCGACCCAGAAGATGTCGTCGCCGTTGGCGTTGTGGCCGGCCTCGGCGAGAAAGCGCCCGGCGGGGGTGGTGCGCTCATGCGGCAAGATTTTCTCCATCGGCCGTTCGCCGATGCCAGGCACCGAGGCGTCGCCCTTGGCCGCACCCAGCAGCACCGGTGTGTCGCCCAGCGGCAGCCCCTCGCCGTCGAACAGCCAGAGCCGGGCGCGCTGCTTGTCGATCACGACAAAAGGCTGCGTCGCGTTGTCGCGCGACGCCAAAGCCCAGTGCCGCATCTGATGAACTTGATCAGGCAGGAGCGATGAAGCATCGGCCGCGAGGGCTGCCAGCCACAGCGCTGCACCCAGTACGGCGCACGCCCACCGCGGCCTGATGTGCTGAGCCGCTTTGTCGACCCTCTGCGCTGTGCAGAGCAAGCCTGAAGGCAGGGCCTTCAAGCCGCCACCTCTGACGGTGGTGAGCGCTCGGTGACGACCCGGTGCACGAGGTGAAGCTTGCCGATCGCGGGCCGCGACAAGACGAAGGGGTAGAAGTCGGCCACGCCCATGCTGCGCGACAACTCGTTGAGCACGCCGGTGAGTTGCATCGAACTGTTGATGAGGTTCAGGAACTGTTCGTCCTGGGTGGGAGATCTGCTCTTGCTGAGCCCCCAGCCCTGGCCCTGGCCCTGGCCCTGGCCCTGGCCTACGCTGGCGCTTGCACCTGAGTCCGCACCCGCACCCGCACCCGCACTCGCACCCGCAGCGGGAAGGGCATCCACGCCGAAACGCTCGTAGCTGAGCTCCACGCGGTCACCGTCGATGCCGAAGCTGCGCGCCGTGTCCAGCGTGTCTCGCAGATGCAGGTAGTGCGCCCAGGTCTCGGCCCAGTCCTCCCACGGGTGGCAGCTGGCGTAGGCGCTGACGTGGCGGCTGCGCCATTCCACGGGGGCGCCACGTTCGTAGTGCTGCTGCAGCGCGGCGGCATAGTCGGCCTGCTCATCGCCGAACAGCGCACGGAACTCTGGCAACCAGGCGCTGCCGTCGACAAGTCGCTGCCAGTAGTAGTGACCGGTCTCGTGCCGCAGGTGGCCCAGCAGCGTGCGGTAGGGCTCGGCAAGCGCGGTGCGACGCCGCTCGCGCCACGCGTCGTCGGCTTCCTCGACATCGAGCGTGATGACGCCATCGGCATGCCCGGTGACGACGTTGGCAGCGCCGGGCGCCGTGCGCAACAGGTCGAAGGCCATGCCGCCGGTCGGGTTCTCATCCCTGCCCTCGACCGGCAGTCCGAGGCCGATCAAGGCCGACACCAGGCGCCGTTTGGCGACCTCGATTCGGTTCCACCACAGCGGATGCTCGGCCAGCGTCAGGTCGGGCACCGTTCTCGTCAGCCGACAGCAGCGACAGAGCTGCTGCCAACCGGCGTCGGTGCCTCCGGTCACCAGCCAATTGCAGGCCGCCGCCGTGTGCAGGTTGGCGCAGCGCGCGAACCGCACCTCTGTCGGGTCACTGCCCCAGGCCTGCCACCGACCCTCACCCGCGTCTTGCAGAGGCAGCAGGTTTTGCTGTTCAGGCCAATAGCCCAGTGGCGTCTGGCAGGCCAGGCATTCGCTGTTGCGGAAGAACACCGGTCGGCCACAGCGGCAGTTGTAGGCGCGCGGGGTGACCAGAGGTTGTGGGGAGCGCTGTGCTCTCTTCCGCGGGCGTGGCGAAGCCTCCGCCCGGGGCTGAGGCAGCGCAGAAAGGTGGTCGGCCAGATCTGCGTTGGCGGCCATGGCTTCTGATGAAGTGGCGCTCACCGCCAGGTTGGCAGCCGGCAGGGCGTGATGCGCGTGATGCGCGTGATGCGCAGGAAGACTGGCGAGTTTGGGCATGGCGGTACGTTGGCACAGGCGGCCCCGTGAAACCGCAGGGCGCTGAACAAGGGGCGATCTGCCAACAGGGGCAGTCGGCATGCCCGCCAGCCCAATGGAACTCGGCTTCAGAGACCCGGGCGCAGACTCAGGGTGCAGACTCAGGGTGCAGACGCGGGGTGCAGACGCGGGCTGCAGACGCGGGCTGCACACTCGGGGGCAGACGCCGCCCTGTGTGCGGGGCTCTCTCGGTGGCAGTGCGGCACACGGCTTGCCATCCCCCGGCCATCGCCGCCAGCACCAGTTGACGCCATGTTCATCGATGCCATCGCCACCCATCCACCGGCAAGACTCGCCATGGCGCCTTCCGGCCATCTTGCTGGACCATGACGGGCTGCACGCGCGCTGACGGATGCGCGCAGCCATTGACCGGGCCTGGTTCGATGTGGTCTTCACTGCCGGCCCCCGACGAGACCCTGCGAGCCGTCATCGTGCTGCCGGCGCGCAACGAGGCCGCCCACCTGCCGGCCACCTTGTGTGCCTTGGCCGCGCAGGTGCATGCGGACGGCAGGCCGGTCGACCGCGCCAGTTTCGAAATCCTGCTGCTGGCCAACAACTGCTCCGACGCGACTGCCGCCATCGCGCGGCGTTTCGCTGCCGGGCGGCAGGGCTTTCGCCTGCATGTCGTCGAGACCGCGTTGCCGCCAGCGCAAGCCAACATCGGCTATGTGCGGCGCCAGCTGATGGACGAGGCCGCAACAAGGCTCGAATCGATCGGCCGGCCAGCGGCCGCCATCGTCAGCACCGATGCCGACACCCGCGTGGCGCCCGACTGGCTGGCCGCCAACTGGCAGGAACTGGCGGCTGGCAGCGACGCGGTCGGCGGCAGGATCTTCACCGACGGCAGCGTTCGCCCGACACCGGCCGCGTTGCGCATGCAGCGCGTGGACGCTGCACACGCCTTGCTGCGCTTGCGGCTGGCCAGCCTGCTCGACCCCGTGCCCTGCGACCCCTGGCCCTGCCATCACCAGCACTTCGGTGCCAGCCTGGCGGTGACCGCGCGCGCCTACCGCCTGGCGGGCGGTGTGCCTGACGTGCCGTACCTGGAAGACGACGCACTCGTCCGCGCGCTGGTGCGGGCTGACCTGCGCGTGCGCCGCAGCCCGCAGGTGCGCGTGGTCACTTCCAGCCGGCTCGATGGGCGCGCTGCCGTCGGGCTTTCGTGGCAGCTTCGGCAATGGGCGACAGCGGGCCCGAACCCGCACGACCCGCTGGTCGAGAACCCCGACCGGTATGCCGATGCGCTGACGGTACGTGCCGTGCTGCGCCACGCCTGGCAGCGCCATGGCGGGGCGCTGGCTTGGCAATTGCCGGCGGGTCTGGATGCACGGCTGCAGGTGGCGCCGGGCAGCATCGAACGCGCTGCAACGGGCGCACGCGCATTCGGTGCGCTGTGGCAAGACCTCGAAGACCAGCGATCGGCCGCGTGCGCTGAAGCGGCGGCGGAAGTGTTGATCTCGAAAATGCCGACCTCTGAGATGCCGACCTCAGTCGTTCCCATCTCGCAAGCCTTGGTGGCGCTGCGTCGCCTCGTTCGGCGCCATCAGGCAAGCGGCGTTCAGGGCGCCTCGAACACGTCGATGCGGTAGTGCGTGTGGCGCTGGCGGAACACGTGTTGCCAGCCCCGGCTGCTGGCCTGCCAGCTGGCGCTGTCGTGCACGTCGTCACCCGTGAGCGGGTAGTCGGCGACGACCGGCGTCCAGTGCACCAGCACCAGATGACCGCCGCTGCGCAGCGCGCTGAACATCCAGGCCAGCGCCTTCTGCAGATCATCCTGCGACCAGTAGTAGCCGACCTCGGACAGCACGATCAAGTCGAAATCGCCGGGTGGCAACTCGTCGGGCACCTGCATGCACCGCACTTCGACTTGCGGCAATTCTGCGCAACGCTCTCTGGCGCGCTGCAGCGCGGCCTGCGCCACGTCCACCGCCAGGAGCTGCTGGCAACGCGCCGCCACCAGTGCCGTCAAGACGCCGATGGAGCAGCCGATCTCGAAGCCCGCGTCGTAGTGCTCTCGCGGCAATGCCGCCATCGTGGCAGCGTACTTCGCACGCTCGTATTCGCTGCTCTCGAAAGACCAGGGGTCGGCGTTGGCGGCGTAGACCTCATCGAAATAGGTCGGCGGCAGCGAAGTCTTGCTCTCGGCTTTGCTCATGCGCACTTGACCTCGTAGAAAGTCTCGAACGGTTGCGCGCAGCGCGCCAGCATCACCGGCGGCAACACGAAGCCGCCGGGGTCGTCGTCGATCACGCCACCCAGTTGCGACCGGTGCGCGGCGATGGCTTGCAGCTTGGTTTTGCCGACCGCGGCCACGTCCAGCTGCCAGCGGGTGGCTTCGTCCAGGGCGGGGAACTCGGCGTCGGTGCCTCTCTCGGCCGTCCAGATCGGGTATTCGAGCAAACGCGCGGGTCGCGCAAGCCCCGCATTCGCGGCGCGGGCGATGGCGCTTGCGGCACGGTGGTCCGGGTGGGGGTCGCGCCGCCAGGGCACCAAGAGCGTGCTGGGTGCCAGTGCGGCGAGGCAGGCTTCGAGCTCTGCAACGGCCGCGTCGAAACCCGCGCCACCCGCGTCGGGCAGCGCACCGTCGGGCCACTGCAAGGCCTGCGCATGGTGCGCCTCGACCCCCAGCGCGCGCAACGCCGCATGGAATTCGGCCAGCCGCAAGCGCACGCGCGCCGGTCGCGGCCAGCGCACCGACCTGGGGTGCGACAGCGCGCCATCGCTCAGCAGCAGCACATCGACGGGCTGCCCAAGCCGGCGCAAGAGTGCGATGAGCCCGCCGCAGCCGATGGATTCGTCGTCCGGGTGCGGCGCGATCACGACCACCGCACCCAGCTCGGCTGGGCGCAGTTGCGGCAGGCTGGCTATTCCTTCCACAGCGTGTGGGCCGCGGCCTTGCGCGTCAGCACATCGGCACCGGCTGCAGACAGTGCGGCATCGGGCCCGGCTTGTCGCAGGTAATGCGTCAGGTCGCGGTGCAGGCGCTCGAACGGTTCAGGCGCCAGCAAACCGCGCGCGCCCACCGAGCGCACGGCCAGCTGCATCACGCGCAAGGCATGGCTTTCGATGGCGGTGCGCATCATGTTCGCGTGGGCCACGATGCGCGTTGCGTTGGCCGCATCGCGTACATCGTCGCAATGCGGCACATCGGCACTGGCCTGTTGTGCCGCCGCCATCAGCCATTGCCGGCCACTGGCGACGCAGATGGCCATCTCGCCCAGCCTTGCCCGCTGGAAGGGGTCGTCGGTGCGCCCGAGGCGGCAGAGGTATTCGCGCGTGGCGTCGAAGATGGCCTCGACACCGCCTTGCTGAACGGCTGCGAAACGCACCGCACCGGCGCTGAAGGCCGGCTCACGGTAATAGTCGCCAGCCGCACCCACCAGATGGGTCGGCCGCACGGCCACGCCTTCGAAGCCGGCCCTGAAGCTGCCGGTGCTGCGCATGCCCAGCGGCTTCCAGAACGAGCGGTCGATCGCGGGCGGATGGATGTCGGCGTCGACGACCAGCATCTGCCACCGCCCGGCGTCGTCGCGCGCCGTCACCAGGGCACGGCTCACCGTCGCGGCGCCCGAGGCGAAAGTCTTGGCGCCCTGCAACAGCCAGCGCCCAGGCGAGTGGCCGACCAGCCGCAGCCCGACCGAGTCTTCGGTGTTCCAGACCCCGAACAAGTGCCCTGCCGCGGCGTCGGCAAACCAGCGGGCGGCTGCTTCCGGCGCCGCGCACGCCTCGATCAAGGCCAGCGCGTTGACGTGACCTTCGTACAAGCGCCCCACCGGCAGGCTGCCCCGCCCCACGTGGGCCAGCACGTGCAGCAGCGACAGCCGCTGCTGCGGCGCATTCAGTGCCGCACCGCCTGCGCTTTCAGGCAGCGGTGCTGCCAGCAGCCCGTGCGTGTGCAGCAGCGCGAGCGACTGCACCGGCAACGCACCGCTGCTGTCGACCTGCGCCGCTTCTTCGAAAAGCCGCTGCTGGATGCGCGCAGCGGCGGCAACGGCAAGTGCCGCCCTGGCGCCCGCCGTCGCGCGCACGGCTGTCTTGGGTGGGGCAGGTGGCGCTGCGGTGGTGGTGTTCACGCCGGCTGGTGGCACGCGGCATGCCTGCGCCGGGCGGCCTGTCCGTCAGGCCGAGTCAGGCGGAGCCCGCGCGGGGCAGCGACAGGAAGAAGCGCAGCATCTCGGCCGAAGCGTCAGGGCCGCGGGCGTCGGTGTACGAGCCGCTCTGGCTGCCACCGGCCCAGGCATGCCCGGCCCCGTGCACCGTCCAGGACTCGACCCGCACTTGCCCGGCTGCGTCGGTGTGCACCGTGCGGCTGTAACTGCGGCCGCCGGCGCGCGCGCCGCGCTCGGTGCTGGCACGAAGGGCGGCGCTGGAACCGACTCCCGAATGGACGTTTCTGGCCTGCTGCGCAATTTCGATGCCGTTGGACAGCTGCACGGTGTGGTCGCGGTCGCCGTGGAAAACGATGGTCGGCACGGGTTGGGCGAGCCTTTTCCCGTGGTCGGCGTGCGGGCTCGGCTTGCTCACCATGGCCCTGACGCCGTTGCTGCCGTTGCTGCCGTTGCTGCCGCCGCGGCCGCCTTTCATCGCAGCCATCGCAGACGGGATGTCGTGCGCGCTGCGGTAGGGCAGGCCTGAATGCGCGCCGACCCCGGCGAACAGTTCAGGGTAGGTCTCGCCCAGGATCACCGCCATCGCCGCGCCGGCCGACAGCCCCGCCACGAAGATGCGGCGTGTGTCCACGCCGTGGCGTGCAGCCACCTCACGCGCGATGCCGGCAATCAGCGCGGGTTCACCCGCGTCGCGCACCTGGTCTTGCGCCTTGAACCAGTTCCAGCACTTCGACGGGTTGGCCTTTGCGGTCTGTTCGGGATAGGCCACCAGAAAGCCGTGTTCGTCGGCCAGGCGGTTCATCTGCGTACCGGCAGCGAAGTCGTCAGCGCACTGGGTGCAGCCGTGCAGCATCACCAGCAGCGGCGGCGCTGCTGCCAGCCGAGCGGGCACATACAGCTTGTACGCGCGCCCGCCCGCAGGCTGCAGGAATTCGTGGGTCTCGAAGGTTCCGCCTGTCGTCTTCGGCTCATCCATCGATGGCCGACGTGGCGGCTCGGCCTTGGCGCCAGGCCCTTCTTCGACCACGCGCGCCACGACGTCCACGACGTTGCTGTCTGCCCCGCGGCGAACGTGGCCCGTTGGAAAACCCGTTGGAAGGCCCGTTGGAAGGCCTGTCGGGAAGCCTGTTGGCAAGCCTGACGTGAGGCCGGCGCTGGCCAGCGCTCGCTGGATCGTTTCAGTGATGGCGCCGGCGTCGAAAGTCGGCGCAGAGAACTTGAAGGGAGATTTCATGGGGCGTGGGCTGGCTCGCAACGGTGGAGAAGACGGGAAGACAGGGATCGAACAGGGATCAGGAGATGCGGTCAGCCAAGGCCCGCCGCACGGCGGGGCTGGCCTGGAACGCGCCCAGCACGGTGACGGATTCGATGGCCGCAAGGGCCAGTTCAGCGCTGACGTCGTCCGCAATGCGGGCCAGCCCGACCACCTGCACCTGCAGGCGCTGGCCCGCTGCCACCGCGCGCTCCAGATCGGCGCGGCTGAAGTGCTGCAGCCCGACCGTCAGCGTGCGGCGCGCCACCGTCTGCCTGACGGTGTCTGCATGCAGTGCAAGCTGGTTGCGCACCGCCGTCCTGACGAGGTCGGAGCGGTTCGAATAGAAGCCCTCCTGCACGAGCAGGTC
>JBBSCV010000155.1:0-9151 GCA_038249925.1 Burkholderiales bacterium | reverse complement strand
TCCAGCCCACCCGAGACGTCTTCCCACACCGTCTTGTCGCCGTCCAGGCTTTCGCGGCTTTGGTCGACGAAGGCCAGCTGCGCCGTCTTCCCGATTTTCACCTCGCCGCTGTCGGGCTTTTCGATGCCCTGCAGCATGCGAAAGAGCGTTGACTTGCCGGCGCCGTTGGGGCCGATGATGCCCACCAGCGCTCCTGCCGGCACCTTGAAGCTGACCTTGTCCATCAGCAGGCGGTCGCCGAAGCTCTTGCTGACGTTTTCGAACTCGATGACTTCATTGCCCAGGCGCTCGGCCACCGGGATGAAGATCTCGTTGGTCTCGTTGCGCTTCTGGTATTCAACGTCGCTCAGTTCTTCAAAGCGCGCCAGCCGGGCCTTGCTCTTGGTCTGCCGCGCCTTGGCGTTGGAGCGCACCCACTTCAGCTCCTCCTTCATCGCCCTCATCCGCGCGTCTTCGGTCTTCTGTTCCTGCTCCAGGCGCGTTTCCTTCTGGTCGAGCCAGTCGGAATAGTTGCCTTTCCACGGAATGCCTGCGCCGCGGTCGAGTTCGAGAATCCACTCGGCCGCGTTGTCGAGGAAGTAGCGATCGTGGGTGATGGCGACCACCGTGCCCGGAAAGCGCTGCAGGAAGTGTTCGAGCCACTCCACGCTTTCGGCGTCCAGGTGGTTGGTGGGCTCGTCCAGCAGCAGCATGTCGGGTTTGCTCAGCAGCAGGCGGCACAGCGCCACGCGGCGTTTTTCACCGCCCGAGAGCAGGCCGATCTTGGCGTCCCAGGGCGGCAGGCGCAGCGCATCTGCGGCCAGTTCCAGCTGCAGGTCGGTGTTCTCGCTGCCGGCGGCGGCGATGACGGCTTCAAGGTCGGCCTGCTCGGCGGCGAGCTTGTCGAAATCGGCGTTCTCGTCGGCGTATTCGGCATACACCTCGTCGAGGCGCTTCTTTGCCGCGAGCACACCGCCGATGCCCTGCTCGACACACTCGCGCACGGTGTCGTCGGCGGGCAGCAGCGGCTCTTGCGGCAGGTAACCGATCTTCAGACCCGGCATGGCCGTGGCTTCGCCTTCGATCTCCTTGTCCAGCCCCGCCATGATCTTGAGCAGCGTGCTCTTGCCGCTGCCGTTGACACCCAGCACGCCGATCTTGGCGCCAGGGAAGAAGGACAAGTTGATGTTCTTCAGGATCTGCCGCTTGGGCGGCACGATCTTGCCGACGCGGTTCATGGTGAAGACGTACTGGGCCATGGCTTCGAGCTCTCGGGTAGGAACTGCGGGGAAACCGGCAATTATCCCCGAGTGGTGTTGGCATCGGCCTGCCGGCAGCAAACAGCCGCCGCTTTGCCTGGCTGCAGCAGCGCTTCATGCTGCGGCGCAACGTAGAATCCAGCCATCGTCGCGGCATCCAGTCATCGCGGCGGCGTCGTTTCCGACCTCTTTCGACCTCTCGCGCCTACCCGACTGGTGCGCCCGCCACGGGCGACAGCAGGCTGCGAACCCCAAGCCCGCCACGGGCTTCAAACTCAAATGCTATTCACTGACCTCGGCTTGGCTGAGCCGCTGCTGCGCGCCGTTCGCGAACAAGGCTACGACACCCCCACCCCCATCCAGGCGCAAGCCATTCCGCAGGTGCTGAAGGGCGGCGACCTGCTCGCCGGCGCACAAACCGGCACCGGCAAGACCGCAGGCTTCGTGCTGCCCATGCTGCACCGCCTGATGCTGCAGCCGCAAAAGAAAGACGCACGCGGCCGCGTCGCCATCCGCTGCCTGATCCTGACACCCACGCGCGAACTCGCTGCGCAGGTGGAAGAAAGCGTGCGCACCTACGGCAAGCACGTGCCGCTGACGAGCATGGTGATGTTCGGTGGCGTCGGCATGCAGCCGCAGGTGGACCGATTGAAGAAGGGTGTCGACATCCTGGTGGCCACACCAGGCCGCCTGCTCGACCACCACCAGAACCGCACGCTGGACCTGAGCCATGTCGAGATCTTCGTGCTGGACGAAGCCGACCGCATGCTCGACATGGGCTTCATCCACGACATCAAGAAGGTGCTGGCCGTCGTGCCTGCGAAGAAGCAGAGCCTGCTCTTTTCGGCCACCTTCAGCGACGAGATCAAGGATCTGGCCGACCGCCTGTTGAATGCGCCTGCGCTCATCGAGGTGGCGCGCCGCAACCAGGCCAACGACTCTATCGCGCAGAAGCTGCACCCGGTGGGCCGCGAGCGCAAGAAAGAGCTGCTGGCGCACCTGATCAAGAGCGGCGACTGGCACCAGGTGCTGGTTTTCACGCGCATGAAACATGGCGCCAACCGGCTGACCGAGTACCTGATCGAGCAGGGCATCAGCGCCATGGCCATCCACGGCAACAAGAGCCAGACCGCGCGCACCAAGGCGCTGGCCGATTTCAAGGCCGGTGAACTGGCGGTGCTGGTGGCCACCGACATCGCCGCGCGCGGCATCGACATCGACCAGCTGCCGCACGTGGTGAACTTCGAGCTGCCCAACGTGCCTGAAGACTACGTGCATCGCATCGGCCGCACCGGCCGTGCCGGCGCGCAAGGCGAGGCCATCTCGCTGGTGTGTGTGGATGAGGAGATCTTCCTCAAGGACATCGAACGCCTGATCAAGCGCAGCATTCCGCGCGAAGAGGTGCCTGGCTTTGCACCGCCGGCCAGTGAAAAGGCCGAACCCATCGTGCTGGGCCGCATGACCATCGGCGTGGGCGGCACCAAGCGCAATGCAGGCGGCGGCGGTGGCGGCCGTGGTGGTTACGCCGGCGGTGGCGGCGGTGGTGGCCGCAGCGGCGGTGGTGGCGGAGGAGGAGGCGGTGGCCGCCCCGGTGCCGGCCGCCCCGGCGGCGGTGCGCCTGCCGGGCGTTCGGCCGCGCCTTCGGGCGGCCGCTCTGGTGGTGGTGGTGGTGGTGGTGGCGGTGGCGGTGGGGGTGGTGGTCGTCCCCCGACCGTACGCGGGGGCCCGCCGAAGCGCTGATCGATTTTCAAACGCCGGGGCGTTGCCCCGGCGCATGAAACTCAGCCCTTCTCGCCCCACAGTTGCTGCAGGCGCGAGTCGCGGCCGCAGCTCAGGCGGTAGTAGTTGTAGCGCACCGGGTTCTTCTTGTAGTAGTCCTGGTGGTAGCCCTCGGCCTCGTAGAAGGGGCCGGCGGCTTCGATGGTGGTGACGATCGGTTCCTTGAAGGGCTTGCTCTTCTCCAGCGCCGCAAGAGAAGCCCTGGCCGCCGCAGCCTGCGCGGCGTCGTTCGTGTAGATGGCCGTGCGATAGGGGCTGCCGATGTCGCAGAACTGGCGGTCCTTGGTGGTGGGGTCGATGCTGCGCCAGTACTTCTGCAGCAGCGTGTCGTAGCTGACTTTGCTGGGGTCGAAGACGATGCGCACCACCTCGGCGTGCCCCGTGCGCTTGGACGACACCTGCTCATAGGTCGGGTTGGCCACGGTGCCGCCGGTGTAGCCCGAGGTGGTGGAAATGACGCCTGGCACCTTGTCGAAATCAGCCTCCACGCACCAGAAGCAGCCGCCGGCGAAGGTGGCCACGGCGGTGCCGGCAGGGTTGGCCGGCGCCGCGGCATTGCCGCCCTGGGCGCCCACCATCGTTGCGGCGCCACCCAGCGCGGCAGCGGCCAGTGCAGCGGCCACCCAAAGCTTGCTCATACGCGGCTTCATGCTGCGTCCGCCACGAAGCGCAGCGCCACGCCGTTGTTGCAATAGCGCTTGCCGCTGGGCCGCGGGCCGTCGTTGAAGATGTGGCCCTGGTGTCCGCCGCAGCGCGCGCAGTGATATTCGGTGCGCGGCAGGATGAGCTTGAAGTCGGTGCTGGTGCCAAGGGCGTCCGGCAGCGCAGTGTGGAAGCTGGGCCAGCCGGTGCCGCTGTCGTACTTCGCGCTGTGGCTGAACAGCGGCAGCTCGCAACCGGCGCACTGGTAGGTGCCCGCGCGCTTCTCGTCGTTCAGCGCGCTGGTGAAAGGGCGCTCGGTGCCTTCTTTGCGCAGCACGTCGAACTGCGCCGGCGTCAGGCGCTTGCGCCATTCCGCTTCTGACAACTGCACGCGGTCGGCACGCGTGGGTTTGGATGCAGCCATCGCCGACTGGGTGGCGGCGGTGCTGCCGATGCCGAACGTGGACAGCAGGTTCATCAACTGGCGGCGTGTCATGGCAAGTCCTTCATGTGAATGTGTTGTTTGCTTGAGGCGCGGCCCGGCAAAAATGAGAGCTGGGTGTGCACAGTGCGGGGGCGGTAACTAGCCTTTGATCGATCATTCCCAGCGCAATTGGTTTCATCGCCTTTCGTCTGGCGCCGCCAAGACCAGGTTCTGCTGGCGGCTGCGGCCTTCGCGCCACACCGTGAGCGCCACGGTTTCGCCTGGCTGGCGGTTTTCCAGCAGCGTGAGCATGTCGTCGAAGTTGTTCACGGCGTCGCCGTTGATGGCGGTGATGACGTCGCCGGCCACCACCTCGCCGCGGCTGCCGCGCCGAAAGGGCTGCAAACCAGCGCGTGCGGCCGGCGTGCCGCTGCCCACCTGCACGATGGCCACGCCCTTGGGCAGGTTCAAGGCGCGTTGCAGGTTGGGCGGCCCGGCTGAAACGCCGATGGCCGGTCGAACGAACCGACCGTCACGAATCAGGCGCGGCACGATGCGGTTGACTTCGTCCACCGGAATGGCAAAGCCGATGCCCGCGCTGGCACCGCTGGGGCTGGCGATCTGCGTGTTGACGCCGATCAGCCGGCCGGCGCTGTCGAGCAGCGGGCCGCCCGAGTTGCCCGGGTTGATGGCGGCGTCGGTCTGCACCACGCCGCGGATGCTGCGGCCGTTGAAGGACTCGATCTCGCGGTTCAGCGCGCTGACGATGCCGATGGTCAACGTCTGGTCCAGCCCGAAGGGGTTGCCGATGGCATAGACACGCTGGCCCACCAGCAGATCGCGGCTGACCCCCACGGCAATGGGTGGCAGCTTGTTCTTCGGCGCCTCGATGCGCAGCACGGCCAGGTCGCGGTCGGGAAACTGGCCGACGAGGCGGGCGTCGTAACTGCTCTGGTCGGCCAGCGTCACCCTGGCTGCATTCGCGCCCTGGATGACGTGGTAGTTGGTGACGATGTGGCCATCGCCGTCCCAGATGAACCCCGTGCCGGTGCCGCGGGGTACCTGCTGCACGTTCATGCTGAACATGTCGCGCTGCACGCCCAGGCTGGTGATGTGCACGACGCTGGGCGAGGTCTTCTTGAAGACGTCGATGTGCGCCAGTTCATCGGCGATCAACGGTCCGCGCGGCGCCACGGCGCGCGGCTGCACGTCGGCCTTGCTCTGCACCAGCGCAGGCACTGCCAGCATGGCGACGGCAGCGCCTGCCAGCATGGCCGCGGCAACAGACAGGAAACGCGGGAACGGCAGCTTGGGCATGGCGGGAGGGGCCGGAAAAACAAGATGCTGGCAGATGGGGGCGTACGCATGGGCTGCAAGGGTTGCTGCCTGGGCAGAGCGGGGACCGTCCGGTCGCTGCTTTCGGCCAGCCGCCAGCGGTGCGAGGCTCCACGCCGGAAACGCGGCTTGCCGGTTTCTGCGTAGGTCAGCCGCAAGCTCTGTCCGTCATGGACTGACCTGGAACTGGAGATGAAATGTTCACTGCAAACAACGAAGTTTTGAACCGTCCAGGGTGGGCAGGCTCGGGCCCCAACTGATTGCCCTGGGCGTCGGCGGCTATGTCGCAGCCCGGCTGGCCGGCATCCCTCGCACCATCGGCAGCGCGCTGCATGGCGTGTGCGTCTGGGCGCTCGCTTCGCTGGCGATGGTGTGGTTGGCCACGACCGCGGTGGGTGGCTTGGTCAGCGGCAGCACCGCCATGCTGTCGTCGGCCGTCAGTGGCTCGGCGCGGGCGACAGCGGCGGTCGTGCCCGATGGTTTCCAGCTGCCCGACATGTCGGTCTCATACATCGGAATGAAAGACCTGCCGCCTTCAGTACAGGAAGCGCTTCGCAAGCAAGGCATCACCAAGGAAAACTTCAAGTCCGAGGCGCGGCAGATGTTTCGCAGCGTGATCTCGCAGAAAGAGCAGGCCACGGCGCGCGCCGAAGTCATGCAGACCGGACGCGACATCATTGCCGACCCGAGCGACGCGATGACCGAGATCGACCAACTGATCGACCGCTTGTTCGGCGGACCGAAAGCCGTGGTCGCGGAAGAAGACCGCCAACAGGCACTGAGCGTGATTCAGAACCGCTTCGGCATCACGCCGGACGAGGCCGAGAAGATCTATGCCGGGTGGGCAGAGCGCGCCCGAAACGCCGCTGCGGAAGCCGAAGCAGCGCTGTCCAACGTCAAAAGGCAGAGTCTGGAAGCTGCTTCGGCTGCTGCCAGTGCAGTGTCGAAGCTGGGTTTTGCGACCTTCTTCGGCATGCTGCTGGGCTTGCTTGCTGCAGGGGGCGCAGCCATCACAGGCCGCCCGAAAGACGTGGTCGGTTCCTGTGCGAACGACCCTGTGCAGGCCCGGTGATAGCGCGTGAAGAAATTGGTCTCGTCAAGCGGCGTCTTCAGGCGGCACTGTCAAGCGGCTGTTCCAGCTGACCATGCCCGGAGCCCCAACCGTTCACGCGTTTCCGCCGGGCTGGCCACTTCGCGCCCGGCGCGCCTGGCGCAGGCGGCCAGGGCTTCGATCATCACGCCGTTGCCCGAGGCCTTCTCGCCGCCGGGCAGGTAGAAGCTGTCTTCCAGGCCGCTGCGCAGCATGCCGCCAAGTTCTGCGGTTCTCTGATGCACGGGCCAGACCTCGGCGCGGCCGATGAGGGTGCTTTGCCACACCGCATCCGCCGGCGCGTAGCGCGGCAGCAAGGCCAGCAGTTCTGCATCGCAAGGCATGCCGCTGGCCACGCCCATCACGAAGTTCAGCTCGGGCACGCCGGTGAAAAGGCCGGCCTTCAAGTACATGCCCACGCTGCGCACGATGCCGACATCGAAGCACTCGAATTCGGGGTGGATGTGCAGTTCGTTCATCACCGCCAGGAACTGTTCGATCTTGGCCACCGGGTTGTCGAAGACCATGGGCGGCCAGGCCCACTCGCCGTTGTCCTTGATCTTCAGGTAGTTCAGCGTGCCGGCATTGCACGCGGCGGCTTCGGGCCGCACGCGCCGCAGGCAGGCCACGGGCCCGCTGATGTCCTTGCCGATGACGCCCGTGGTGAGGTTGATGACGACACCCGGGCAGGCTTCGCGGATGGCGGTGCACACCGCTTCGGCCACGTCGGGGTCCCAGCTCGGCATGTGGCCGTAGCCCGGTTCCTGGCTGCGCAGATGCACATGCATGATGCTGGCGCCGGCGTTGTAGGCATCGCGCGCTTCGGCGGCCATCTGCGCGGGCGTCACGGGCACCGGGTGCTGCTGCGGGTTGGTGAGCACACCGGTCAGCGCGCAGGTGAGGATGGCTTTGTCGGTGTTCATGGGGCCGTGGGTTCGGTGGTTTCGATTTCAACCAGCACGGCGCCTGCGGCCACCGTGTCCCTGGGCTGAACGTGCAAGGCGCGCACGGTGCCGGCCGCGCCGGCGTGCAGCCACATCTCCATCTTCATCGCCTCCACGCACACGAGCGGTTGGCCGGCGGCCACCACGTCACCCACGGCCACGCTCAACCGCGCCACCACGCCGGCCACGGGCGCGCGTGCACGGCGTGGGTCGGTGCCGGTGTCCGTGGCGGGCCAGGGCGAGACTTCGGTGAAGGTGAAGACGGCGCCGTCCATCGCCAGGTGCAACGTGCGGCCATCGATGGCCACGCGGTGGCGCTGCAGCACGCCGTCGATGCGGCAGCGCTGTTCGCCGTCCTCAACTGCCAGCAGTTCCACGCCCGGTGGTGGTGCGCGCAGGCTGCGCGTTTCGCCTTGGCACTGCAGCACCACATCGCGCTGCATAACGCTGGCCGGGCGGGTGCCGGCGCTCGGGGCGCGCAAGGCCGCTGCCAGGCGCCAGGCGGCTTCTGGCGGTGGGCGGCGCTGCAGCAGCGGCTCACCGGTCAAGACCCATTCGTCCAGCGTGGTGGTGTGCATCTGCGCTGCCACGAAAGCCGGGTGCTGCAGCAGGTTCGCGAGAAATTGCGCGTTGTTGGTCACGCCCAGCAGCGGGGCGTCCTGCAGTGCGCGCACCAGCCGGCGTGCGGCGTCGTCGCGGCTGCTGCCGTGGGCGATGAACTTGGCCACCATCGCGTCGTACCAGGGCGTGACTTCATCGCCTTCGGCCATGCCGTGGTCCACGCGCAGTTGGGGTGTGATTGCCACCTCGGGCTGCCAGCCCAGCACGCGGCCGGTCTGCGGCTTCCAGGCGTCGAACGGGTCTTCGGCATACAGGCGCACTTCGATGGCATGGCCGTCGAACTTCACCTGCTCTTGCGTCAGCGGCAGTACCTCGCCGCGCGCCACGCGCAACTGCCATTCGACGAGGTCGAGCCCGGTAATGCACTCGGTGACGGTGTGCTCCACCTGCAGCCGCGTGTTCATCTCCAGGAAGTGGTGCTGCATGCCGGCGTCGACGATGAATTCCACCGTGCCCGCGCCCACATAGCCCACGGCCAGCGCGGCGGCCACGGCGTCGCGGCCCAGGGCCGCCCGCATCGCCGGGCTGACAACAGGCGAGGGCGCTTCTTCGATGAGTTTCTGGCGCCGGCGTTGTGCCGTGCAGTCGCGTTCGCCGAGATGAATGCAATGCCCGTGCGTGTCTGCGAAAACCTGCACCTCGATATGGCGGCCGTGCTCGATCAGGCCTTCCAGCATCAACGTGCCGTCGCCGAAGGCGCTGAGCGCTTCGCGGCGTGCGCCCGCCAGCGCAGCGGGCAGTTCGGTGAAATCGCGCACAAGCCGCATGCCGCGCCCACCGCCACCGGCGACAGCCTTCACCAGCAACGGCAGGCCGAGCTTTTGCGCTTCGGCGCTGAGGGCTTCATCGCTTGGGTCTTCGCCCAGATAACCCGGCGCGCAGGGCACACCCGCGCTGCGCATGCGGCGTTTGGCCGCTGCCTTGTCACCCATCGCGCGGATGGCAGCCGGCGGCGGGCCGATGAACACCAGCCCGGCATCAACGCAGGCCTGCGCGAAGTCGGCGCGCTCGCTGAGGAAGCCATAACCCGGGTGCACCGCATCAGCGCCCGTGGCACGCGCGGCGGCCAGGATGGCGG
>JBBSCV010000154.1:0-9195 GCA_038249925.1 Burkholderiales bacterium | reverse complement strand
GAATACCGCAGCTGGGCCGAGGTGGACGCCTGGGCGCAGAAGCTCTTTGCGCTGCCCAGCCCCACGCCACCCGCAGTGGCGGCGCGTGCCGAAGCGTTCCGCGCCACAGGTCTGAAGAACGACGTGCTGTTCAACGCGCTGCTGCGCGCACGTCTGAACCTGGCCGAGGCGCACTACTTCATCGGCCAGAAATTGCTGACCCAGGGCCAGCGTGACGAGGCCCTGCGCGCCTTCCAGCGCGCGGTGGACACGCGGGCCACGCGTTACCGCGAGGTGAGCTTTGCCCAGCTCGAACTGAAGCGAGTCGGCCGCTGAACGACACTGCGCGCCATGAACCCGGAACACCCACGATGGCCACCGGCCACAGCCTGACAGCCTGGCAGGTCGCGGTCGTGGGCGCCGGCCCCGTGGGCCTGGCGCTGGCCCTGCATGCAGCGCGCCTGCTGCCGCATGCGCACATCACCGTGTTCGACGCGCGCCCGCTCGACCGTGATGTTGCGGCCGACGCGCGCACGCTGGCGCTGAACCTGGGTAGCCTGCAGTTTCTACGCCGGCTGGGTCTGGCCACCGATGTCGTGGCGCAGGCGCAGGCCATCACCGAAGTGCACATCTCGCAGCAGCCGCCCACCTGGGGCCAGGCCGAAGTGCGGCTGCGCGCCACAGAAATGCGCGTGCCGCAGCTGGGCGCGGTGCTGAGTTACGGCGCCTTGCTGGCGCCGTTGCAGGCGGCATGGCTGGCCTTGGTGGAAGCGCAACCGCTGCGTCTGCACGCCCGTTTCGGCGCCCCCGTGGCGGCGCTGAAGGCGGTGGGCAACGGCGTGGAAGTGGACGCTGGCATTGCCGAACAGTTCGACATTGCGGTGGTCGCCGAAGGCGGCTTGTTTGCTGATCAGGTTCGAGCCTTGGGTCGGGCCGTCACGCATGACTACGGGCAGACGGCCTGGGTGGGCACCGTCACGCTGGAAGGAGCAACACCCGGCATGGCGTTCGAGCGCTTCACGCGCCAAGGCCCGGCGGCGCTGCTGCCGCTGCCGCCCGCTGCCGACGGCCAGGCGCGCGCCGCGCTGGTGTGGTGCGTGGGCACGGCAGATGACCCCGTGCGCCACCTGAACGACACCCGGCGCCTGGCGGTGCTGAACACGCTGTTCCCGCCAGAAGCGGGGCGCCTCGTGGCGCTGTCGCCGCTGAAGGACTTTGCGCTGGGACTGAATGCCGAGCGCACGCTGGTGCACGCGCGCACGGTGCGCATCGGCAACGCGGCGCAGACGCTGCATCCCGTGGCCGGCCAGGGTTTGAACCTGGGTCTGCGTGACGCCCACGCTTTGGTGGCCGCGCTGCGCTGGGCCACCGACCTGGACGTGGCGCTGCGCCGCGTCGAATGGGCGCGCGCGCCCGACCGCTGGGCGATGATTGCGGCCACCGACTTCCTGGCGCGCAGCTTCACCTGGCAGCTGCCCGGTGCGGCCACGGCGCGTGGCCTGGGACTGGCCGCGCTGCAGGCCTTGCCACCGGTGAAGACCTGGGTGGCGCGCCGGATGATGTTCGGGAGCCGTTAGATGGCCGCCGCCCGCGCCTGCCGAGACGGCCCTTGCCGTCCAGGCACGGGCCACAACGGGGCTGGCTGATGACCCCGGCTGCGCGCGTATTCCTTTCCTACGCGCGCCGCGATGGCGAGGAATTCGCCGCCCGGCTGCGGCAGCGGCTGGAAGCAGAAGCCGTGCCGCTGTGGCGCGACCGCGAAGGCATGGAAGGTGGCCGCGATTGGTGGCAGCAGATCACCGCAGCGCTGGACCAGGTCGAGTTCATGTTGCTCGTTATCACGCCTGCAGCCGTGCAGTCCGACATCGTGCGCCGCGAATGGCGCTACGCGCGCCAGCGGGGTGTCACCGTCTACCCGGTGCTGGCCGAGCAGGCCATCGACTTCGCTGCGCTGCCGCGCTGGATGCGCGCGGTGCACTTCTACGACCCGGCACACGAATGGCGCAAGCTGGTCAGCGATCTGCACACGCGGCCCCAACGTGTGCGTGTGCCCTTCATGGTCGAGGACCTGCCGCCGGACTTCGTGCCGCGTCCGCGCGAGCACGAGCTGCTGCTGAACCGGCTGCTGGACCGCAGCCGTGAAGAGCCGGTAGCCATCACCACCGCGCTGCGCGGCGCAGGCGGCTTCGGCAAGACGGCACTCGCGCGCGCGCTGTGCCACGACGAACGCATCCAGAACGCCTTCGACGACGGCGTGCTCTGGGTCACGCTGGGCGAAAAACCCGGCGAGCTGACGGCGCGTGTCGAGGATCTGATCTTCATGCTCTCGGGCCAGCGCCCGGGCTTCGCCAGCACCGAAGCGGCCGTGGCGGCGCTGACCGAACTGCTGGCCGACCGCGAAGTGCTGATCGTCATCGACGACGTCTGGCAGGCCGCCCATGCCCGGCCCTTCCTGCAGGGAGGCGAGCGCTGTGCCCGCATCATCACCACGCGCAACAGCGACACCCTGCCCCCAGGGGCGGCACGCATCGAGGTCGACGCCATGGCCGAGGCCGAGGCGCTGGCCCTGCTGGGCCACGGCCTGCCAGCGGCGCCAAAGGGCGCCCTGCCTGCGCTGGCCCGCCGCCTGGGCGAATGGCCGTTGTTGCTCAAACTCGTCAACGCTGCGCTGCGCGAACGCGTGGCGCACCAGCACCAGCCCATCGACGCCGCCCTGGCCTACGTGAACAAGGCGCTGGACAAGCGCGGGCTGACCTTCTTCGACGCGCACGACGCGGTGGCGCGCCACGCTGCGGTGACCACCACGCTGGGCGTCAGCTTCGCGCAGCTGACCGCGCCCGAACTGCAGCGCCTCGAGGATCTGGCGGTCTTCCCCGAGGACGTCGACATCCCGCTGGCCACACTGACCCACTACTGGGCGGCGTCGGCGGGCCTTGACGAGTTCGATACAGAGGCTTTGTGCGAGCGCCTGGCGCGCCTGTCGCTGCTGCTGAGCTTCGACCCCCCGGCGCGCCACATCCGGCTGCACGCCGTCGGGCGCCGCCTGCTCATCGAGCGCAGCGGCGCGCACCTGCCCGCGCTCCACGCGCTGCTGCTGGACAGCCTGCGGCCCGCCGGCGCCAGCTGGGCAGCGCTGCCCTCCGACGAGGCCTATGCCTGGCAATGGGTGTTCATGCACCTGCTGGCCTCGGGACGCGAAGACGAGCTGCAGCGGACGGCGCAAGACCTGGCCTACCTCGCGGCCAAGACGATGGCGCGCGGCGTTCTGGGGGTCGAGGACGACCTGCGCCTGGCCGAGACGCAGTGGCCGCACGACCCGAGCTGGGCGCGCCTGCGTCGCAGCTACGGGCAGGCCGCCCACCTGCTGGCCGAGTGCGACGGCCCGGCGGCAGTGCGGGCCACGCTGCTCAGCCGGCTGCGCCAGCTGCCCGAGCTGGCCGGCTTCGTCGGCAGCGCCCAGGAACGGGAGACGCTGCCGCACCTCGCACCGTTGCACCCTCTGCCCGACCTGCCTCACCCGGCGCTGGTGCGCACCCTGGGCCACCACCGCAGCGCGGTACGCGCCTGTGCGATCAGTGCCGACGGCCGCCTCGTCGCCACCGCTGCGTCAGATCGCCACGTGCGGCTGTGGGACGCTCGCACCGGCAGCCTGTTGCGGGAGCTGGTGGCCCGTGAGGTGGGCAACGTCTCGGGCCAGTGGGCCCGCGCACTCGCCTTCGACCCCGCCGCGGCGTGCCTGGTGGCGGCCGCAGCCGACCGCCGACTCTGGATCTGGGACGTGTCCAGCGGCGAGCTCTGCGGCCAGCTCGTCGGCCATGAAGACGTCGTCACCGGGTGCGCCATCGCGCACGACGGCCGCACTCTGGTTTCGTCATCGCTGGACGGCTCGCTGAAGGTCTGGGACCTGGCCGACGGCACCCTGCGCCGCACGTTGGCGCGCGAATGGACAACGAAGGACCAGGGCTGGCTTGCGCCGTCCAACGAACAGGGCCACTGGTCGGGCGTGCAGGGCTGCGCCGTCAGCGCCGACGGCCGCTGGGCGGCCTCGGCCTCGTCCGACCAGACACTGATCCTGTGGGACCTGGCCAGTGGCCAGGCCCGGCGCGTGCTGAGCGGCCACACCTCTGGCGTCAACGCCTGCGACTTCAGCCCCGACGGCCGCCGACTGGTGTCTGGTGGCAGTGACCGCACGTTGCGCATCTGGGACTGCGAAACCGGCGAGCACCGTGCACTCTTGGCGCACCGCAATGTCGTCACCGCCTGCCGCTTCAGCGCCGACGGCGAATACATCGTTTCGGCGTCAGCCGACGTTACCGTCCGCCTGTGGAGCGGCGACGGCGACGAGCTGGTGCAGACGCTGACCGGCCACGACGACTGGGTGCACGATTGCAGCATCTCCACCGCAGCGGAGCTTATCGTCTCGGCCGCCAACGACGGCACGGCCCGTGTCTGGGAGCTCAACGCGCCGCCCGAACCCTACCGCATGCGCCAGCACGACGGCTGGGTGATGGGCTGCGCAGCCGCGGCGCGGCGCGGCCTGCTTTTCACCGCCGGCCAGGACCACCGCCTGGTGCTGTGGGATGTTCGCCGCGGCCAACCGCGTCGCAATTGGCGGGCGCACGAGAGTTCGGTGCGCGCCTGCGCCGTCAGCGCCGACGACACCCTGCTCGCGTCTGCGGCTGCAGACGGCAGCATCAAGGTCTGGGACACCACCAGCACCGCGCCGCTGAACCTGCTGACAGGCCACCGCGAGTGGGTCAATGCGGTGGCCTTCCACCCCGACGGCAGCAAGCTCGCATCGGTATCCAACGACCGCACGCTTCGGCTGTGGGACCTACGCACGCGCTCGCGGAAGCTGGCGCTGGTCGCGCACGGACATTGGGTCAACAGCTGCAGTTTCAGCCCCGGCGGGCGATTCGTGGTCACTGGGGCCGCCGACGGCAAGCTTCGGCACTGGCCGATGGACTTCGAGGAGGCACTCTGGGAAGCCTGGCTGGCCCACCCGCGGCCGCTGTCGGCCGAGCGCGCCCTGACCGCGCTGCGGCCGCTGTCGGTGGCTGCGCACGACGACAGCATCAACGCCTGCGTGCACGCACCCGACGGTCGCTTCCTCGTCACGGCCTCGTCCGACCGCAGCCTGAAGCTGTGGGACGGCGCGCGGCTGTTGCGCGTGCTGGCCGGCCACCTGGCCAGCGTGCAGGGGTGCGCTGTCAGCGCTGACGGCAGCCGCATCGCATCGGTGGCCACCGACGGCCAGGTTCGCGTCTGGGATGCCGCCGACGGCCGCTGCGTCATGTCGATGCAGGTCGATGGTGCACTGTCGGGCTGCGCCTGGACCGGCGTGGACGACGTGCTGGCCTTGACGGGCTCGCGCGGCGTCTACTTTCTGGTCTGCCGGCCCTGATCGGCATTGCCGCGGCTCGTGTGGTTCGGCGCGGGCGCTGAAAGCGACTACAGCCGCCGGTGCGCCAATGCCGGCAACTGGCTGCGCACTTCAGCGAGACGCTGCACGTCCACATCGCCGATGACAAAGCCCTCGCCTTCTTCCAGCATGTCCACGACAACGCCCCAGGGGTCCACGAGCATGCTGTGGCCCCAGGTGCGGCGGCCGTTGACATGCACGCCGCCCTGCGCCGGCGCCAGCACGTAGCACTGGTTTTCGATGGCGCGGGCGCGCAGCAGCACTTCCCAGTGCGCCTGCCCGGTGGTGTGGGTAAACGCCGAGGGCACGACGACGAGGTCGCAAGGCGGCGTCATCAACGCGCGGTACAGCTCGGGGAATCGCAGGTCGTAGCAGATGCTCAAGCCCACGCGCAGCGGCCCGGCCTGCACTGCCCCGGGCTGCATGCCGGCGCGCAGCGTGCGGCCTTCGTCGTAGCTTTCACGCCCGTTGTCGAAAGCAAAGAGGTGCACCTTGTCGTAGTGGCCCGCAGCGCTGCCGTCGGGGCCGTAGACGACGCAGCGGTTCAGCACGCGGCTGCCTTCGGCGCTGCTGCCGCCGGCCTTGACAGGCAGCGTGCCGCCCACCAGCCAGATGCCGTGCGCGCGTGCGGTCTCGGATAGAAAGGTCTGGATGGGGCCGCTGCCGGCGTCTTCAGCCAGCGCCAGCTTGTCGGTGTCGCGCCGGCCCATCAGGCAGAAGTATTCGGGCAACGCCACCAACTGCGCGCCCGCGGCCACGGCCTGCGCCACCAGCCGGCAGGCGGTGTCGCGGTTCTCGGCCCATTCGGGGCTGCTGATCATCTGCACGGCGGCTGTCTTCATCCGCCTATTTTGCGACTGTGCAGTCACCATGCCCCCCAGCGGGCGTGGGCCATGCCATCACGATGACACTGCCCTGGAGGTCGCTGTCCACAGAGCGCAGCACCGACACGAGAAGCTTCCGGAGGGATACCGATGATCACTGCGACCGCGGCCGCAGACCACAGCCGCTTCGTGCAGCGCATACGCCGCCGCTACGCCACCGAACTGGCCCTGCTGCCCGCTGGCGTGCCCGATGTGGACAGCATCACCGCCCTGGTGCAGGTGCTGCAAGCCGGTGGTCGTGAATTGCCCAGCGCACTGCGCGTGGCGCGCAACCTCGTCATCGAACGCCTGGCGGTGCTGGACATCGAACGAGGCGCGGCGCTGGAAGTGATCACCGGCGCGATGACCGCACTGGCCGAGGCCACGCTCGAGCTGGCATTGGCGCAGTCCGAGCACGAGGCGGATGAACGCTTCGGCGCGCCCGTCGCCGCCGATGGCCAGCGCACGCAAATGTGGATCGTGGGCATGGGCAAGCTCGGCGCGCGCGAGCTGAATGTCTCGTCGGACGTCGACCTTATCTACGTCTATGAAGACGACGGCCACACGAGCGGGCCGCGCCCGCTGAGCTTTCACGAGTACTTCAGCTTCGTGGCCAAGCGCCTGTACGGGCTCATCGGCGAGACCACCGAAGACGGGTTCGTCTTTCGCGTCGACCTGGCGCTGCGACCCAACGGCAACTCGGGGCCGCCGGTGGTGAGCCTGGCGATGCTGGAAGAGTATTTGCAGGTGCAGGGCCGCGAGTGGGAGCGGTTTGCCTGGCTCAAGAGCCGCGTCGTGGCGCCGCGGGTCGCCGTCGCCAGCGGGCGTGCGCTGCAGCTGCGCAGCGTCGTCACGCCATTTGTTTATCGGCGCTATCTCGACTACGGCATCTTCGAAAGCCTGCGCCAACTGCACCGCAAGATTCGCGACGAGGCCCAACGCCGCGCCGCTGGCCGGCCCGAACGTGCGAACGACGTGAAGCTGTCGCGCGGCGGCATCCGTGAGATCGAATTCATCGTGCAGCTGATGTTGGTGGTGCGCGGCGGGCAGTTCCCCGAAATTCGCACGCGCAGCACGCTGAAGGCGCTGCAGCGGCTGGTCTCGCGCGGGCTGATGAAGGACGACACCGCCGAAAAACTGGCCGCCGGCTACACCTTCCTGCGGCGCGTGGAACATCGCATCCAGTTCCTCGACGACCAGCAGACGCACCTGCTGCCCACGAGCGACGAAGACCTGGCCTGGATCGCCGCCAGCATGGGTCTGGCGTCCCAGGGCCGCGAAAGCTGTGCCTTGCTCGACCAACTGCTGGAAGTGCGTGAACTGGTGGCCGCCGAATTCGACGCGCTGCTGCATGAAGGCCAGGGCGCAGCCGCCGAAGCCACCGGCGGCGCTGGCACCAAGAACGGCCCCTGCCGCGGCAAAGGCTGCGGCACCGGGCCGCTGCCGGTGGACAGCGAAACCCTGCTGGAACGCCTGCCCCCCGCGCTGGCCGAACGCGTGCGCCCCTGGGCGCTGCTGCCCCGCGTGCAGGCACTGCGTGACGAGACCCGGCTGCGCCTGGGCCGGCTGATGCAGAAGACCGGCTACGCCATGCGCGAGGGCCACTGCACGACGGCTGGCGCGCTGCGCTTCATCGATTGGGTGGAGCCGCTGCTGCGCCGTGAAAACTATCTGGCGCTGCTGGTCGAACGCCCCGAGGTGCACAGCCGGCTCTTGAATTTGCTGGGCCTGGCGCGCTGGCCGATGCAGTATCTGATGCGCCACCCGGGTGTCATCGACGAGCTCGCCGACGACAGGCTGCTGCACCAGCGCTTCGACCGCACCGCGTTCACCGCAGACCTGGAAGAACGCCGCAAGGCGCTGCAGCGCGCCGGCGAAGACGATGAAGAGAAGCTGCTCGACACGCTGCGCCGCGCCCACCACGCCGAGGTCTTCTGCACCCTGGTGCGCGACGTGGGTGGCGAGCTCACCGTGGAACAGGTGGCCGACGATCTTTCAGCGCTGGCCGACACGCTGCTCGACATCACGATGCGCTGGGCCTGGGCCGGCTTCAAGCAACGCCATCGCGAAGCACCGGGCCTGGCCGTCATCGCCTACGGCAAGCTGGGCGGGCTGGAACTGGGTTACGGCAGCGACCTCGACCTGGTGTTCGTCTTCGACGACGAGGAGGCCCAAGTTGAAGTCGACAGCGAAGGCGAAGACCCAGTCGATGCCCAGGTCGCCCGACAGCGCGCGCAAGAGGTGTATGCCGCGTTCGTTCGCCGCCTCATCACCTGGCTGACGCTGCGCACCTCGGCCGGCGAGCTGTTCGACATCGACACCGCGCTGCGGCCGAATGGCAACTCGGGGCTGCTCGTCACCTCCATCGCCAGCTACGAGCGTTACCAGGCCGGCCGCGGCAGCAACACCGCCTGGACCTGGGAACACCAGGCACTGACGCGCGCGCGTTTCTGCGCCGGCGCCCAGCCGGTGGCTGCGCGTTTCGAAGCCACGCGCCGCGCCGTGCTGACGGCCCCGCGCGACAGAGCCGCGTTGCGCGAGGAGGTGCGCGCCATGCGCCAGAAGGTGCGCGCTGCCCGCCCGGTGCCGGCGGGCAGGTTCGACGTCAAGCACAGCCCGGGCGGCATGATGGATGTCGAATTCGCCGTGCAGTACCTGGTGCTGGCGCACAGCGCCCAGCAGCCCACGCTGCAAGACAACGCCGGCAACATTGCGCTGCTGCGGCGCGCAGAAGCTTGCGGCCTGCTGCCCGCAGGCGTGGGTACTGCGGCCGCCGACGCCTACCGCGAACTGCGCCGCGCCCAGCACCGCGCCCGCCTGGACGAGCGACCCACGCAGTTCGACCCCGCCAGCCTGGCCGAGCCGCGCGGTGCCGTGCTCGCGCTGTGGCATGTCGTCTTCGCCTGAAATGCTTGTTCAGCGCCGTCTTGT
>JBBSCV010000153.1:0-9219 GCA_038249925.1 Burkholderiales bacterium | reverse complement strand
GGCCGGCGCATGCAGCAGGTGCCCTACAGCGCCTACCTGTTCTACAAATTCGGCCGCCACCACGGCACGCCCTATGGACCAGAGGATGCCGGCGACCCTTGGGGCGAAGTGCTGGATGCTGCCGCCGTGGTGCGGCTGGCGCAAGACATGGTCGGGCGATACGGCTTCGGCAGCCTGAAGCTGAAGGCCGGCGTGTTCGCCCCCGAGCTGGAAGCCGACGCCCTGCTGGCGCTGCACGATGCTTTCCCCAAGCATCCCCTGCGCATCGACCCCAATGGCAACTGGTCGCTCGACACGGCGCTGAAGGTGGCTGAACGCGTGGGCTCGGCGCTGGAGTATTACGAAGACCCCGTGCCGACACTGGCCGACATGGCCGAGCTGAACCACCGCACCGGGCTGATGCTGGCCACCAACATGGTGGTTTGTGATCGCAGCGAGTTCGCCGCCAACGTCGGCCTGGGCACGCCGGTGCGCACCATCCTCTCGGACCATCATTTCTGGCCTGGCTTTCGCGCCACGCGTGAACTGGCGGCGCATTGCGACACCTTCGGGCTGAAGCTGTCGATGCATTCGAATTCGCATGCCGGCATCAGCTTGATGGCGATGACGCACCTGGCCGCCAGCACGCCCGGGCTGGCCTACGCCTGCGACACCCACTACCCCTGGCAGAGTGAAGACGTGATTGCCGGCGGGCGCGTGCCTTTCGTCGACGGCGCCGTGGCCATCACCGACGCCCCCGGCCTGGGCGTGACGCTGGACCCGGAAGCCCTGGCGCGCCTGCACGAACAGTATTTGCGCTGCGGCATTCGCAGCCGCAACGACACGCGCGAGATGCAAAAGCACCAGCCGGGCTTCGTCAAGCGCAAGCCTCGGTTCTAGGAACGCGGCCGAGTCGAACCCCGCAACACCAGTTGCGGCGGTGCAACCTGCAGCGAGCCCGCTGTCGTGGGCAAGCCGCGCACCGCAGCCAGAAGCTGCGTCATGGCAGCGGCCCCCAGGCTGTCGGCATGCAGTTCAACGCTGGACAACGGCGGTGAGAGATAACGGCCAAAAGGCATGTTGCCGATGCCGGCCACCGAGACCTGGTCCGGCACCGCGACGCCCAGACGCCGTGCCTCGCTCAGCAGGCCCATGGCCAAGGGATCGTTGCAGGCGATGACGGCATCGGGCCGTTCGCGTGCCAGCAGCAAGGCCGATGCAGCGGCCGCGCCGGCTTCGGCTGTGGCGTGCTGTGCGTGGTGCAGCACGGGCGCCGGCAGGCCGGCGTCATGCAGGGCCTCTTGCACGCCGCGCAGGCGGGCTGGGCTGTCGGGCTCGTCCGCGCAGGCCAGAAAAGCAAAGCGCCGATGGCCCGTGGCCACCAGCTGGCGCACCAGCAGCGCACCGGCATCGGCCTGTGCATGCTGGCCGCTGACGAGGGCTGAAGACGCCCCCAGGTCGACCACCGGGAGGCGCTGTTGGGTCAGCCGGGCGGCGGCGTCTGGCGGCATGGGCGCGGCCAGCACCAGCCCGTCGACCTGCATCGCCAGCACCCGGTCCAGTTCGCGCAGCGGCGAATCGCCGTTCAGCGGGTCCACGCAAATCAGGTCCTGACCTTCGGCCAAGGCCACGCGGCACAGGCCCTTGACCAGTGCCGCGGCCTGCGGGCTGCCCACGCCGGCCACCAGGGCGGCCACGGCGCCCGAACGCCCGGTGGACATGCTGCGCGCCACCGG
Organism: Burkholderiales bacterium; assembly: GCA_038249925.1. Taxonomy (GTDB): domain Bacteria; phylum Pseudomonadota; class Gammaproteobacteria; order Burkholderiales; family Burkholderiaceae_C; genus Rubrivivax. The sequence goes on along the minus strand of JBBSCV010000153.1, from coordinate 7,504 downwards.
GTGCGCGTGGTAGCCCGTGCCCGCAATGGCTTCGGCGATGCGGCGTTCCACCTCGGGGGTGAAACGCTGCTTGCCGTTGACATAGCGCGATACGGTGGCCACCGAAACCAGCGCCAGGGCGGCCACGTCGCGGATGGTCGAGCGCTGCGCCAGCGCGTCGCCCGGCGGCGCGGCGACAGGGCTGGAAACACGGGATGCGGGCATGGCGCCAAGCATAGACGCCGCAATGGACGCGTCGCGCCTCGGCCGCGCACGCGGCCCGCACACGCACGCGCCCGCCGCGCACCCGCTCCGAACCCGCCGCGCACCCGCCCCGCACCCTCAGGGCGCTGCGCGTAGCGAATCAGAACTTCGCGCGCAGGCCGATCGAATAGCGCCGCTCGGACAAGGCGTAGCTGTTCAGCGCCAAGGGCCCACTGTTGCTGTACTCCACCGTGGCTGAATTCTTCGGGTCCAGGTTCTGCGCCTGGAACTGCAGCGACAAGTTCTTGCGCAAGTCCCAGCCGATCTGCAGGTCGAGTTGCGAACGCTTGGCAACGAAGTCGGGCCGACCTTCGGTGAACGAGAACGCCGCCTTGTCGCGGAAGTTGTAGGCCAGGCGCGCGGACAGTGCACCCTTCTCGTACAGGCCGATCAGGTTGTAGCTGTTCTTGGACACGCCCACCAGCGGAATGCCGCCATCGCCTTTGGCGTCGGAGTAGGTGTAGTTGACGATCGCGCCCAGCCCGTCGAAAGGGGCGGGCAGGAAGTCGAAGAACCGCTGTACGCCCAGTTCCAGGCCCTTCACCTTGGCCTTGCCGACGTTGGCTGGCCGGGTGTATGGAATCGGCCCCAGGTCTTCGAAACCCACGAAGCTCTGCTGCACCGTGTTGTCGGCCACCACATCCTTCACGTCCTTGTAGAACACCGCGCCGGAGATCAAGGCGCTCTTGCTGCCGTAGAGCTCGAACGAGACATCGAAGTTGTTCGAGAGCGTCGGTGTCAACGTGGCGTTGCCGCCAGTAGCGCTGCGATTGGTCACGTTGACGAACAGCGATGGGGCCAGTTCTGCAATGCCGGCCTGCTGCAGCGTGCGCGCGGCAGCAAAGCGCACGAGGAAGTCGCGCGAGACATGGAAGACGATGTTGCCGCTGGGCAGCACGTTGGTGTACTTGTTGGTGTCCAGCACCGGCCGCACGCCCTGCGCCAAAGTGGTGACCTGAAAGTCGGTACTGACGCTGCGCACGCCGATGTTGGCTGCCACCGGCATGCTGCCGATTTCACCGTCGAAGTCGGCCATCAGGTACAGCGCCAAAGCCTTCTCGTTCAAGTCGTAGTCACGCGCGGCATTGCGGCCCAGCGGCCCGCCGTTGGTGGCACGCTGCAGGATGAAGTCGCGGTCGGCAACGGTGCTGAGGAAGCTGCGCGGAAAGCTGCCCGGAATGCCGCTGAGAAAGCCGTTCGCGTCAACCGTCTTCAGATAGGGCAGCACCTCGGCGCGCGCCGGTGCCATCTGGCTGCGGAAGGCTTCGGACTTGGCGTCCAGCTCGCGGTAGCGCAGGCCGCCGCTGACGCTTTTGAGGAAACCTTCAACGAAGCCGTAGCGCACGTCCAGCTTGGCCACCTGCTCGTCCATGCTGCCCACCAGCCGGTTGGCGCGCACCTGGGTGATGTTGTAGTTGGCCGGTGCGGTGACATCGAAGGTGCCCAGGTTCAGGCTGGGCACGACGCCGGCTCGGTAGTCGAAGGTGCCGGGCACGTTGCGGTTGACAGAGTCCAGCGTGATCTGCCGGATGACCTGGTCGAGCTTGCCCTTGCTGCTGCTCAAGTCGGTGCTGACCGTGAACTGGCCCGGCTTCCACTGCGTGCTGAGCGCCAGCAACTGGCTCTCGGTGGGTTCGGCGCGGAACAGGCCGGCCTGCTGCAAGGTGCCGGTGGATGTGCCGCCGACGATGGTGTTGCCGTCGAAGGCCGGGTTGGTGATGGCCTTGCCGGTGTAGCGCCAGGCCATGAAATCCTGTTCGCGTTCGGTTTTCAGCTTCGAGTAGATGCCTTCGAGCAAGACGTTGAATGTGGGGCTGGGGCGCCACTGCAAACCGCCGTTGACGCCCACGCGCGAACGGTCGACGACGAACTGTTCGTAATGCAACCGGTCGCCGCTGAGGTCGGCCACGCCGTCGCCGTTCAGGTCGGCGCCGGTGCCGGGTGCGGTGCCGGCACCGATGCGGGTGCGCGTGAAGAAGTTGTTGCGCTCGAAGGCTTCGGTCAATGTCGTGCGCCGGGTGTAATCCACGGCCAGCAAGGCGCCGATACGGCCGTCGTCGAACTGCTGCGCCACCAGGCCCTGAATTCCGGGCTCGAACTTCTGGCTGCCGTCGGAATAGGTGCCCTGCAAGCGCGCTGAAGCGGTGAACCTGCTGAAGTCCAGCGGCTTGGGGGTGACCAGGTTGATGCTGCCGCTGAGGCCGCCTTCGGTTTGCGCCGCGATGGGCGACTTGCGCACCTCGATGCGGCCGAACAGACCCGAAGGCACGGTGTCGAGGCCGGAATTCCGGCCCAGCTGCTCGTTCTCAGGCGGCGACATGCGCGCCGAATAGCCGAGCAAGGTGCGCCCGTCCACTTCCACGCGCACCAGCGGCAGGCCGCGCACGGACACCGACTGGCCTTCGCCGAAGACGCGCGTGACCTGCACGCCCGTGACACGCTGCAAAGCTTCGGCCACGTTGTCGTCGGGCAGTTTGCCGATGTCGGTGGCGGTGATGACGTCCATCACCTGCGGGGCGTTGCGCTTGACTTCAGCGGCCTGCTGCAGCGCAGCGCGGATGCCGGTGATGGTGATCGTCGTGGCGGACGAAGGCGAAGGCGCCGCTGTGGCTGTCGCCGCTGGGGCGGTCTGCGCCAATGCGCCAGCACCAAGTACGGCAAGCGCGGCAGCAATGGCCAGCCGCGAGCGGCGTGGTCCGGGCGCATGCCGGGTTGCCTCGAGGGGTAGTGGGTGGCGCATTTCTGTATCTCCGTCAGGGTCAGTGAATGTGTTTTGTGTCGGGCGCAGCAAGGGCTGCCGTATCTCAGGTGTCCGTGGACTCAATCGCCCTTGGCGTGCGCGCCCCAGGGTCGTTCGGGCAGGCCCTGCTGGCCAGGCCTGCACACCACGGTGGCGCCAGCCCAGGCTGAATCGGCTGCAACGGCCGCATCTGCTCCATCGGCCACGGCGGCTTGCAGGGGGCGGATGCTGGTGATGTAGAGCTCGTCGAGGCGTGGCCCGCCGAAAGCGCACATTGATGGCTTCTTCATGGGCACTGCGATGGAGCGGTCGAGACGCCCGTCGGGCCGGAACCGATGCAGCAGGCCAGCGTCGTTGGCGCAGGTCCAGTAGCAACCGTCGGTGTCCACGGCTGCGCCGTCTGGCCGGCCCGGGTGCTGATTCATGTCGACGAACAGGCTGGGTGGGCCCAGACGGCCGTCGTCCGGGTCGTGGGCGAAGCGCCAGATGCGGCGCACCGTGGCATGGCTGTCGCTGAGATAGAGGCAACGCCCGTCGGGGCTGAAAGCCAGGCCGTTGGGCACCACCAGCGGCGGCACGTCCACGACAGTCAAACCCTGCCGGTCCAATCTGAACAGCTGCCCGAGCGGGGAAGCCAGGCCCATGTTCATGACCATCGAGGTGACCCAGAACGCGCCGTGGCGGTCGCAACGGCCGTCGTTGAACCGCATACCCTCGGCGGGATGCTGCACGGTGGCCATCGGGGCGATTGAAGATTGGCCGTCGGCTTGCAGCGTCAGTTGCACAACAGACGATTCGAGCGCGCAGACCAGCCCGCCGTCGGCATGCAGGGCCAGACAGGCGGGGCGTTCAGGCAGGGCCCAGCGGGCTTGCTCGCCCGGCGTGAGGCCACTTCGGTGCACCTGGCGGCCTTCGATGTCCACCCAATGCAGCATCTGTTCGTTGGGCGACCACAGCGGGCTCTCTCCCACCTGGCAAAGCACCTTGCCAACGCGGTCGAAGTGAATCATCGGTTCTATACTGGGCACAAGATATCGTCAGTTGTCAGACAACTCCACTCTTGCGGATGTGTGCCCAGATGTCAAGGGCATGCGGCTTGGGAAAACCCGGAGCTTCGGGCCGAACAGCCCGCAAAATCCACGCTGAACATGCAGACACGCGCCACCCCGCTCACCGAACCCGCGGCCCCAGCAGACACACTGCGGCGGCCTGCGAACCTGGCCAACGTGCTGGTGGCTTCGCTGGGCGACCGTATCCGCGCCGGCGTCTTGCAGCCCGGCGACAAGCTGCCGCCGGAATCCGAGATTCGCGCCGAGTTCGGCGTCAGTCGCACCGTGGTGCGCGAGGCGCTGTCGATGCTGCAGGCGCAGCGACTGGTTGCCACACGACACGGCATCGGCACGTTCGTGCTGGCGCCGGCCGATGATGACGGTTTGGCCTTTCGCGTCACCGCCGAGCAGGTGGCGACATTGCGCGACGTCATTGCCGTGCTCGAACTGCGCATCGGCCTGGAAAGCGAGGCCGCCAGCTTGGCAGCGCAGAGGCGCACGCCGGAAAATCTGTTGCGCATGCGTCAGGCGCTGGACGCCGTGTCTGCCGCCATGGAAGCGGGGCAGGACGCGGTGGAGCTTGACTTCCGCTTTCATCTGGAAATTGGCAGGGCGACCCAGAACGAGCACTTCTCCAGTCTGATGTGCGCCTTGGGGCCGCGCAGCATTCCTCGCGCCCGGCTCGGCAGCGAGCCGCCCGATGGCGGCCAGACAGCGCACTGGGGTTACCTGCGTCGCGTGCAGCTCGAGCACGAAGGCATCTTCGATGCCATCGCAGCGGGCGACGCCGAGGCCGCGCGTTCACAGATGCGCATGCACCTCGTGAACAGCCGTGAGCGGCGTCGGCGCTCGGCCGAGCGCGCTGGCTTCGACGCGGCTGTAAAGCAATAAGCGCGCGGGCGAGGGGGCCAGGCGTTGCCCCGACCTGCGGCCATTTCGGCTGGCGGCTGGCCTCTGGCGGCGGACGGCATGCGCGCCATCGGGGATTCATCGGATGCGCAATTTCTACCGGCTGGTAGTAGGATGTCTGACAACTTGCTCAACGAGCCGAGCCACCTATGAAACCTGCGTACATCGCCTTTCCCAACGATTTCCGCCGCCGTTTGCTCGCACGTGAGCGGCTGGTCGGTTGTTGGTTGTCACTGGCCAGCCCGATCACCGCCGAGGTCATGGGCCTGGCCGGCTTTGACTGGCTGTTGCTGGACGCTGAACACGCCCCGAACGACGTGTTGTCGCTGATACCGCAGCTCATGGCGCTGAAGGACAGCCCCAGCGCGCCCGTCGTGCGGCCGCCGGCCAACGACAGCGTCGTCATCAAGCGGCTGCTCGACGCCGGCTTCTGCAACTTCCTCATTCCTTTCGTTGAAACAGCGGAGCAGGCGCGTGCGGCCGTCGCTGCGACGCGTTACCCGCCGATGGGTGTGCGCGGGGTCTCGGTGGCGCAACGAGGCAACCGCTACGGCGCAGTCGCGGACTACTTCACTGGCGTGAATGACCAGATCGCCGTGGCGGTGCAAATCGAGAGCCCGGCGGGTGTGGCCGCAGCCGGCGACATCGCCGCCGTGGACGGCGTCGACGCCCTGTTCATCGGGCCTTCCGACCTGGCCGCAGGCATGGGCCATTTCGGCCGCCCCGACCATGCCGAGGTTCAGGCAGCCATCGCAGCGGTCGTGGCCGTTGCGATGATCGCGCGCAAGGCGGTGGGCATCTTGGCACCCGTCGAGGCAGATGCCCATCGCTATCTGGGTCAGGGGGTGAACATGGTCGCCGTGGGCAGCGACCTGGGTTTGCTGCGCGGCAAGTCGGCGGCGCTTTCGCAGCAATTTGCCCTGTTGTCAAACAGCCAGTCGAAATAGCCGGGGTCCGAACCCACGCACCCTGGCACCGCAAACCAAAGGCGCCTGTGCGCTGACGGCATGCGCATCCCACGTCGGTGGCGTTGCTTGCTGTGCAGGCTCAGAGAACGAATGGGTGGCCAGTCGCTTGGCCGGTGGCGAATGTTCTGGCGACCACCTTTGTGCAGCGAGTTGGCGCGACCTTTCATCAAAGGGAGAAACAATGAAACTCAAGGCGTGGGTCATGGCATTCGCAATCGATTTCGGCATCGCGCCGGACCGGCTGCTCGTTACTGCCGCGTAGGTTTCGTGCGCGCCTGGAAATATCCCCCGTGCGTGGGATGGGGTTGATCGCCCGGCGGCGTCACAGTCGGCATTCCCTGCCTTTGGCGGGCCTGACTTCGATGACTTCGCCGAAAGAAGATCAAATGATTACAACAATCAGTTATGTGGGCCGCTGGGCCCTTATCGCCGGCTTTGCTGCAACCTTGGCAGCCTGCGGGGGTGGCGATGGCGAGTCCGCCAAGGTCGTCACAGCCGCTGCTGACGCCTTCACCCTTGGTGCCGGCCAGACCGGCGCGCTCTTGGCCAATGACCGCGTCGACGGCGTTGTCGCCAGCGCCGCGGCCGGCGGCAATGTCAGTTTTGCGTTGACCTCTGTGGCACTGCCCGCCGGCATGTCGGTCAGTGCCATCGGTGTCGTCAGCGTAGGCGCCGGCGCAGCACCGGGCAGCGTGTCGCTGAGCTACCGCATTTGCGATACGACTGACAACAACAACTGCGCCACCGCCAACGCCGCCATTACCGTGCCGCCGCCGGTCATTGCTGCTGTTGCAGACGCCTTCACCCTGGCCGCCGGGGGCAATGCCGACGTGCTGGCCAACGACACACTGGGCGGCGTGGCTGCCTCAGCCAGCACGGTGACAGCCAGTGCCACGGGCGCGCTGCCAGCGGGCATCAGCCTGTCGGCTTCCGGGGTGGTCACCGTGGCCAATGCGGCAGTGGCCGGAACCTATGGCTTGGGCTACCGCATCTGCCAGACAGCCGTGCCCACCAACTGCGCCACCGCCACTGCCACGGTCACCGTGCCGTTGGTCGGTGTGCTCACTGGCCGTGCGGTGGATGCTGTCACCGGCCTGGGCATTGCCGGCGTTACCGTCCGCGTCGGCGCGCTGAGCGCCACCACCGGTGCCTTGGGTGCCTTCAGCCTGCCCGGCGTACCGGTCTCGGCGCGTGCCGTGGTGCAGTTCATGTCCTCCAACTATGCCGACACGGTGCGCATCACCGCCGTAGGCGCCGGCACCGATGTGCAGGCGCGCCTGTTGCCGGTGGCCACCAACGCCAGCGTGAACATTGCCACCGGGGGCACGGTCACCGTGGCGGGCAGTACGGCGCAGGTGGTGCTGCCCGCAGCAGGCGTGCAACGTGCCGACGGCAGCCTGCCCAGCGGCAACATGACAGTGCGCCTGACGCCCATCGACCCCGCCAGCGACATTTCGGTGATGCCGGGCGACTTCACCACCTTGGTCGGCGGTGTGGCCACGCTCATCGAGAGCTTCGGCGCGATCAGCGTCGAACTGGTCGATTCCGCCGGCGTTGCGCTGAACCTGCGCAGCGGCCAGACGGCCAGCATCCGC
>JBBSCV010000152.1:0-9290 GCA_038249925.1 Burkholderiales bacterium | reverse complement strand
TGGTCGAGCCAGCGTTGCAGCGCAGCGGGCAGCTCGTGCGTACGGCTGGCCAGCAGGCAGCAGCGTACCGAGCTCAGCACGGAAGGCAGCAGTTCAAGACTGGCGGCGTCGGCGAAGTGCAGGTCGTCCAGCAGCACCGCAGGCAACGGTGCCGCCAACCACTGCAGGGCCTGGCTCAGCCGCAGCGGCACCAAAGGCCCGGCGGCCGCATTGCCCAGCCCTGCATCCAGCCGCGCCAGTTCGGCGCGCACCCATTCAGGCAGGGCCGGTGCGATGGGCATGAACTGCATTTGTGTTTGCACCCAGCGCGCCAGCAAGGCGTAGGGGACACCGCTGTCGCCATGGTGGGCCCGCAGGCGCAGCGTGACGGCCATGCTGTCGGCAAAGTCGCTCAACAGCCGCGTCTTGCCGGCACCAGCCTCACCGGTGACCAGCACGACACGACCGGTCAGCCAGGCCTGCTGCAGCTGCGCCCATTCCACTTCGCGTTCAACCAGTCGAGGCGGGCGCAGCAACGCAGTCCATGCCGCAGCGGCCGGGGCGTGCGCTGGCGTGCGCACCGGTGCGGTCTGAACCAGGCGGGCCAGATCGCGAGTCTGCGCGTCCGGTTCCGCCTGGGCCTGGGAGCGCAGGCGTTCCACCAGTTCGGCGTAGACCCGCAGCGCGGCGTTGCCGTCGGCATTGCGAAAGTGCAGTTGCATCAACCACCGTGCAGCAGCTTCGTCCAAGGGGTTGTCTGCCACCAGCCGTTTCAGGTAGGGCAAGGCGGCGGCCAGTTGCAGCTGCGCTTCCAGGGCTTGGGCAATTCGTCTGACTGCGGCGCTGCGCCTGTCGTGCAGGGTCTGCCGCGCATGCGCCAGCCAGCCGGCGGCGGCTTCGGCATCGTCGAAATCCAGCTGGCCCAACAGCCGGCCCTGTGCAGCCCACGCGTCCAGTTGCAAGAGCGCGTCCAGACCGCTGAGGTCGTGCCGCACGCTCGGCGCCAATGCCAGCAAACGGCCATCAAGCTGCAGCAGGCTCTGGCTGGATGCAGCCTGCAGCCGCTTGATGCGTTGCCGCAAATTCGCCCGCGCACTGGCCGGTGGGCTGTCTGGCCACAGCAAGCGGGCGAGGTGGTCGCGCGGCAGTGCGCCGTCTTGCACCAGCATGGCCAGCAGCAAGGCATCTTTGGGTGCCAGCGAAGTGCCCGGGCCATCGACGAGTGCGATGCGTGGCGGCCCCAGAAGGCGCAGTGCGACGCGGGACTCTGGCACTGGAGCAGGGCTGCCGATCGGAGTTGTCACGACCCGGCGCTGTTTCGCGATGACGCCCAGGCCCATGCGCGCCTGGCAGCCGGCGCAGGGCTGCGGCTTTCAGTGGCCTGGGTGGCCATGGTCGTGCCCGCAACCCGGACCGTGCACGTGTGGCGCGGGGGCCGCCGCCACGGCAATGCCGATGGGCTTGCCGCGGACCGGCGTGGGCGCTTGGGCGTGAGCGTGCTCGCGATCGTGCCCGTGCCCGTGCTCGTGCTCGTGCTCGTGACCACGTCCGTCGGCTTGATGGTCAGCACCTTCGGGCTCGAAGCCGGCCTGTTCTTCGGTCACCGTGAGATGCATGCCGCGCAGCAACTCGGCCAGTTCGTGGTCCGGCTCGAAATGCAGACGGTCGGGGTGCAGTTCCACCGGCACCTGGCGGCGGCCCAGGTGGTAGCCAGCGCGCAGCAAGTCGGCCGGCTGGCCGTGTTCCGCACAAGGGCGCACCACCATCAGCGGCTGCGGCGCGGCCTGCACTTGCAGCAGCGAGCCGTCTTCGGCCACCAGCACATCGCCGCCGCGCACCACGCTGCCGCGAGGCAGCAGCACCGCCAGCTGCCGTCCCTCGCTGTCTTCGGCGTCGAAGCGGACTTTCTGGCGCGTTTCCCAGTTCAGCGCCAACGTGGCGGCACGCTTCACGAGCACCGGGGCCAGGCCGCGGCCCTGGGGGATGAGCTTGTCGACGGTGAGCATGGCGAAGTCTTGCAACAGGATGAATCGGGCGACCAGCATAACGTTCGCTGGCCGGCAGATTCAGAATGCGATGCGCGTCACAGGCCAGCCCAGATTCAGACCCGGCGTAGCTGGCACCAGCAACAGCCGCAGCGCATGACCGAAGTGCCGCTGACGTGAATGCAGCAACGCACAGGTGGCGCGCAGCGCGGGTGTCGACAGGCCCTGGGCCACCAGCAGCGTGGGCCGCCGCGGCTCGAAGCGCGCCAGGGCTTGCAGGCCGGCGGTGGTGCCGGGCAGAAAGCCTGCGTCCCAGGCGTCACTGGGCTGGCGCTCGCGCCAGGGCGTCGCATCGTGCAGCTTGGTCTTCAGGCGCAGGGCCAACCGGCCGGCGGCGCCGTGACAGGCCAGCAGTTGCAGACTGCCGTCACGTTCCAGGCACAGGGCCTGGGCCAGCAGGTGGGCGCCGGCGGCGTCGCTGCCTTCCAGCACGGCCACCGTCAGCCGTGCGCTGAGCGGGCTGCTGCCGGCCAGGCACCACACACGCAGTGCGCGCCAGGCTGCGCGCCCCTGCATGGCCACCGCCTGGGTGGCACAGGAAGGCTCGGGTGGCTGCAGTGCGGCGCGGTCGTAGCGCGCGCCAAGCTGCCTCAGCGCGCCGAGCATGGATGGACGGGTGTCAACTGAAAACCGTGTCGCTCTGCGCGTGCGCGTCGCCGACAAAGAGGCGCAGCACGGGCCCGGCACTGTCGTATTCCCACACCCGCGCCTGGATGAGGAACTGACGCCCGGCGATGCGCAGCGCGTCGCCCTGGGCCGGGGCCACGTCGTGGCCTTGCCAGAAAGCGGGGACGTCAATGGACGAACGGCGCAACCAGGCCTGGTCGTCGGCGCTGAAGTTCAAGACCGTGCGCAGTTTGGGTGTAGTCATTTAGAAATCTCCTGGGCCCGCATGCTGCACCGTGGGGCCTGCTTAGCGCAAGGCTGCGCAAGGCTGCGCAAGGCTGCGCAAGCGTTGGAATGCCGAGCGGTGCTGGGCAGAAGGCATCTTTCCACAATCTGCGCCACGCGCTGACCCTCGACAAACTCGCTGTGCCTGGCGTCGATGTGCGCCAGCAAGGGATCTAGCCAGGACTGAGGACGCGGCTGCTGCCGCTTCGTCAGACTTCGTGACGACTTCTGGACAGAGCGCATGCCCAATGCGGGCAGAGTACTTCAACCCTTCAGCACGCCGCTGCCGCACACAGCCTCATGTGTCGCCGTCTGGCCCTGCTGCCGCCAACCGTCTAGCAACGTTTCACAACGTTGAAGGCGGTTTTGGCATTGTCAAAGGACACCGCAAGCGTTCCGGGAGGAAAGTCTCGGTCTGGGTTGCAACTGTACGAGGCTGCATTTTCCCGGCCCCGCCAGCCGCGGGCGACAACAACATCCAGGAGCCGCGAATGAAAACTTTCCTTGAGCCCGAAGCTGCGTCTGGCGCGTTCGCCGCGTCTATCTCGAATTTCCAGGTGCCCCGGGCTGTCTTCGACGAAATCGAGTTCGGCCTGATCGTCTGCGATGCACCCTGCCAGGTGGTGTTCGCCAACCAATCGGCGCAGAGCGAACTGGCCTCAGAGCGGCTGCTGCAGTGCCGCGGCGCAGGCCTGAGCCGGGCGCCTGGCGCTGCAGGCGAACTCGAAGCTGCGTTGCAGCAGGCCGTCACCCGGGGCCGCCGCAGCCTGGTCAGACTGACCCGGCCGGGCGACCAGTTGCTCGTTTCGGTGCAACCCCTGCCCGAGAGTGATCGCGGCGTCAGCCGCGCGCTGCTGGTGCTGGGGCGGCGCGAACCGTGCTCGCAGCTGGGCCTCGAACTGCTGGCTGGCAGCTACGGGCTCACGCTGGCGGAGCGGCGGGTGTTGTCGGCGCTGGTTCACGAGGCCACGCCGCGCGAGATCGCGCAGCAGCACTCGGTGGCCTTGAGCACGGTGCGCACGCAAATCTCTTCCATCCGCGCCAAGCTCGGGGCGCGCAACGTCGAGGGCTTGCTGCTGCGCGCCGCGCAGGTGCCGCCGATGGCCAGCGCGCTGCGCCTGGTCAGGCCTGCGGCGCCCACGCTGCTGGCCGCCGCCTGACAGTTGACTGCGTCTGCCCAGCCTCGGTGGTGCGGGTTGAAGGCCTCACGCACGAAGCAGCTCGCTGCGCACCGCGTGCCGCACGGCCGCCACGGGCCATGGATAATTGCCCCGTGAAGCCAGCCAGACCGCCGCTGGTGCGAGCGTGGAAACACGGCACTGGAGGAAGGTCCGGACTGCACAGAGCAGCGCAGCAGCTAACGGCTGTCCACCGCGAGGTGAGGATCAGAGCAACAGAGACGAGTCAGTCCAGGGTCTCCGGAACCTGGGTGTTCTGTGAGGGACCGGCGCAAGCCGGTCGTCGGGCAGCGAAAGCTGACCGGCCGAGGCGCAAGCCGCGACCGAACAGCCACCCAATCCGGGGCAAGGCCCCGGATTGGGTGAAACGGGCAATCTCTGCGCGCAGCAACACCAAGTAGGCCGGCGTTGACGTGGCTCGCGGAGCCGGCGGGTAGGTGGCACCGAGCCGAAGGGCGACCTTCGGCCCAGAGGAATGGCGGTCACGGCCGGGCTTCGCAAGAAGCCGGGCTGCACAGAATCCGGCCTATCGGCTGACTTCACACTTTTTTCAAGTTGTCCTGCGCGCCACCCGGTAGCTGCGGGGTCAGGCTGGCAACACCAGCGTGTGGCGCGCCATCCAGCGCAGGCCGTTGTCCACTGTGGCGGTCTGCAAGGTCAGCGTGAGGCCGGCGCGGTCGGCCTGCGGCAGGCGGCGCCAGAGGAAGTCGCCCGCGTTGCCCGGTTCGTCGGCCACGAAGAGTTGCGAAGTCAGGGTGCCAAAACTGGCGTGGCGCAACGTGAAATGAATGTGAGGTGTGCGCCCCGGATAGGCCACGGGTTTGATGGAGCGCAGCCGCGCCAAGCCTTGCGGCCCGCTGCGGGTGGCGCCATACCCCTGGAAGCCGGGGTCGTGACCGCCCGCGCGGGCCGGCACGCGGGGGTGGCGGTATTGCGCCATCGCGTCGCACTGCCAGATTTCCACCTCCGCACCGTCGATCAGGCGGCCCTCGGTATCGGCCAGCACCAGTTCCAGCCCCAGATGCTCGCCTTGGGCGCTCAGCACCTCGCTGCCACGGCGCACGCGCGAAAGGTCAGCGTCCTGGTCGGGCCAAGCGTTGCGCCAGGCGCGCGGCGGGTAGAAGGGGCCCTCGGACATCGCAGCCAGCGCGCGTCTCTGCGCAGCAAGAGCCGGCAGGGCGATGCCTGCCGCAACACCCGCCACACCCATTACCAGAAGCCTGCGTTGCATCACCATGTTCGACATTGAAGCACCTTTCGCAGCGTCCCTCTAAACTGCCCGGTTTGACCTGGACAAGATGAATCCCGACTCCAAGCTGTTGTGGCCGGGGCGGCGCTGGACGCTCGCGCTGCTGCTGGCCTGCCTGGGCATGATCGGGCCCTTCTCGATTGACACCTACCTGCCTGCTTTCGCGGGCATTGCCACGTCGCTGGGCGCCACGTCGGTGCAGATGCAGCAGACGCTGTCCAGCTATCTGCTCGGTTTCGCGGTGATGAACCTCTTTCACGGCGCGCTTTCAGACAGCCTGGGGCGCCGTCCGGTGGTGCTGGTCGGGGTGGCGCTTTTCACGCTGGCTTCGGTGGGCTGCGCGCTCAGCCAGACCATCGGGCAGCTGGTGTTTTTCCGGGCTTTGCAGGGCATGACGGCGGGCGCCGGCATGGTGGTCTCGCGTGCCATCATCCGCGACATGTTTCCGCCCGCCGATGCACAGCGGGTGATGTCGCAGGTGACCATCTATTTCGGCATCGCGCCAGCGGTGGCACCACTCATCGGCGGCTTTCTCTACGTTCACGCCGACTGGCATTCCATCTTCTGGCTGCTGGTGGTGCTGGGCGCTCTGCTGTGGTTCAGCATGTGGCGCTGGCTGCCCGAATCCCTGCACCGAGAGGCTCGCCAGCCCTTCGAAGCTCGCCACCTGATGCGCGGCTATTGGCAGATGGCCAAGAGCCCGCGTTTCATGGCGCTGGTGCTGGCCAGCGGCATTCCCTTCAACGGCATGTTTCTCTACGTGCTGGCCGCGCCGGTGTTCCTGGGCGAGCACCTGCGGCTCGGGCCGACGCAGTTCTTCTGGTTTTTCATGCTCACCATCGGCGGCATCATGGGCGGCGCCTTTCTTTCGGGGCGGCTCGCCGGGCGCATCAAACCGCGGCACCAGATCCGCCACGGCTTCGTCATCATGCTCGTGGTCTCGGTCTTGAACGTGGTGCTGAATCTTCTGTTCGAGCCGCACTGGGCCTGGTCGATGCTGCCGGTGGCGATGTTCTCGTTCGGTTGGTCGCTGATGGTGCCGGTGGTGACGCTGATGACGCTGGACGAGGTGCCCGAACGGCGCGGCATGGCGTCTTCGGTGCAGTCATGCATCGGCAGCCTGGCGAACGCCGGCGTCGCCGGCATCGTGGTGCCGCTGGTGATGCATTCCACGCTCGCCCTGGCGCTGACTTCGCTGGGCATGCTGTGCGTGGGTCTGGTGGCCTGGGTGTGGGTGAAGCCGCGGCTTCAACATGCCGAACAGTGAAGCCGCCGCAGGAAGCTGAAAGTCTTGAACGCCACTGAAGCCCACTGAAAACGAAAAACCCGGCGCAAAGGCCGGGTTCGGTGGTGTCGAAAAACGTCGCTTCAGGCCGTGGTGCGCCGCCGCACGAAACCGGCCACGCCGGCCAGGCCCAGGCCGAACATCAGCCAGGTGCTGGCTTCTGGCACCACGCTCACCACGCCAGCCTGCAGTTGCGGCGTGATGTCTGCCAATGCGGAGTCGAGCAGCAACACGTCGCTGAAGCCCAGCACGCTGCTGCCCAAGGCCGCGGCGTTGAAGCTCAATGTGGCCAACGTGCCGTTGCCCGACGCGCCTGGCTGCAGCCCCAGCAGCGTGCCGACGGTGAAGTTCACCGCGCCCAGGGTGTTGTCCACCGTGCCCGCCACGAAAAAGGTGGTGCCGGCGGTGGGCAGGAAGCTGCCTTCGGTGGTGGTGGTGGCCTGCAGCAAGGCTGGGTTGAAGAGCAGCGAGAACTGGTAGGCGTAGAGGTCGACAGCGCCACTGATGACCACATCCACCAGCACCGTGCTGCCGATGACCGCCGGATTCGGGTTGATGTTCAGCGACACCACGGGGTCCGCCTGTGCGGCGCCGATTGCCAGCACACTGAAGGCTGCGGCTGAGAGAACTTGCCTGCAAATCTGCGCGTGCTTCATCTTGTCTGGCTCCGTGATGTGTTGAGTCCGACCAGGTCGCGCCTTGCCGCCTCGGGTTGCGTGATGGTGGCATCTCCAGGCGCCGCTGCGGTCTGTTGTGAGTCGTAACCCCCGCATTCGGGGGAGGGCCTAACGCGTTTCAGGCACGAAGACCAGACGCTTTTGCAGCGCGGCAATGGCGGTTTCGAAGACCTTCAGCGCGGGCGGGCCGGCGTCCTCGCGGCGAAACACCTGGTGCACGGAGCCATCGCGCACGACAGTCAAAGTTGCCCAGGCGCCGTCCTGCAGGCCTGCTTCTTCATAGACCGGGGCCATTTCGAAAAAGCCGCCCGCCAGCAACTGTTGCGCCAGCGCGTCGAAGTCGGCAGCAGTCAGGGAAGCTTGCGTGACGCGGTCCGAGGTGCCCAGCCGAGCCTTGCCGGTGGTGGTGGCCACCGCGCGGCCGTCGCGGTGCAGTTCCACGCGCTGGCCGGTGCGGCAGCCCATGCAGTCGCTCTCCAGCGTGATGGCGCTGATCTGCTGCGCCGCCGCTGACGTCGCGGCCGGTGTTGTCGCAAGGGTCGCTGTGCGTGCCGGGCTTTGCTTCATGGGCGTCTTCTCGAGTGAATTCATGCCGGCCGGCGCGACCGGCTGCGCACAGGCCGAGAGCATCACGCAACCGAGCCACGCTGCGCCCACGCGCCACCGTTTGGGTAGCGAGCGGCACTCGAATGAGGGGGTGAAAACAGGCATGCAGCTCTCCAAGATGTGGCTTTGTTCATAGCAGAACCCCCACAATTTGCAGGGCAGGTCGGGCCTGTGTCTACAGCATTACCCTGATAGGTGACGGAGGGTGCTGCAGCGCATGATTCTTGCCTTTGTCATGCATACGTTCGGTCGCAAGCCGCTTCTACTACCTTCCCACCCGCTCTGCCCGCCCCGGCGTCTGCCGACGGCCGAGGCTGGGTCTTGCAGAGGATCCTCCATGAAGAAGTTCCGTTCATCAGCCGTGCCAGTCATGTCTTTCGGGGTCCTGGCCTCCGCTGCCGTGCTGGCTCTCGGCGCGGCGCTGCCGGCCGATGCGCAAGCCCAGACCCGTACAGCCGCCGGCGCCGCCAGCAATGCGCGCGTGGCAATGCCGGCTGCCGCCCACCCTTCACGCAGCTTCTGGCTGGACGCCAGCGGCACACCGGCTGCGGTGTCGTCGGGCGGCGCGCGCGTGTCCGTCAACGCCTCGCGGGTGCGCACCGTCACGCTGGACAAGGTCAGCCTGGCCGGCCTGCTGCAAGCCGCACCGGCCGAGCGCAGCGCGGCTGCGCGCCAGAGCCCGCTGGTGATGGTGCTGCCCGACCCCGCCGGTGGATACCAGCGTTTTTCAGTCGTCGACTCGCCCGTGATGGAAGCCGGCCTGGCCGCGCGCCACCCCGACATCAAGACCTATGCCGGCCGTGGCCTCGATGACCCGAGCGCCTCGCTGCGCTTGAGCGTCACGCCGCTGGGCGTGCAGGCCTCGGTGCGTTCAGCCAAGGGCGCCTGGTACGTGGAGCCTTACTACCAGCTCGACCAGAGCCTGTATGCCAGCTACTACCGCGCCGACGCGCAGCGCCGCATCAGCAGCTTCAGCGAAGGCCTGATGCGCCAGGCGCAGGTCTCGCTGTCGCGCGGCCGCTACCACGCCGGTCAGGACGTGAAGGTCGAAGGCCTGGGCTTCGTGCCCAACGGCACCGTCACCATCACCGTGCGCCAGGGTGGCCAGGCCATCGCGCGCCAGACCGTGTACGCCACCGCCAGCGAAGACGGCACGCTCAGCGCCACCTTCAAGGCCGACCCCTACCGTGCGCTGGGCAGCTATGAAGTGACGGTCAGCGACGGCCGCAGCACCACCACGTCCGTCTACGAGGTGGTGGGCGACAACGCGCCGCTGATGGCGTCGGTGGGCAGCCAGCTGCGCACCTACCGCCTGGCTCTGCTCACCGACCCTGCCTACGCCACCTTCTTCGGCCCCGCCAACGTCACCGCCGCCAAGGT
>JBBSCV010000151.1:0-9392 GCA_038249925.1 Burkholderiales bacterium | reverse complement strand
GGCATCTGCGCGAAGTCGAAGGCCAGTTGCGGGTTGCCCACGTTCATCATGATCTTGATGGGGCAATACGGCATCTCGCCGCGCACGACATCGCTGATCTCGGTTTCCAGCAGGCCGTCGTAGACGAAGCCGGTGTCGCCCTCGGCGCAGCTGACGGTAACGAGCGAGTCTTCGCTCAAGTGCTCGGTGGCGTCGCCACAGCCCACCACGGCCGGAATGCCGAGTTCACGCGCGATGATGGCGGCGTGGCAGGTGCGGCCACCGCGGTTGGTAACGATGGCACTGGCGCGTTTCATCACCGGTTCCCAGTTGGGGTCGGTCATGTCGGTGACGAGCACATCACCGGGCTGCACGCGGTCCATCTCGGCCGTGGTGCGCACCAGCCGCACCGGGCCCGTGCCCACCTTCTGCCCGATGGCGCGGCCTTCGGCCAGCACGGTGTTTTTCGTGCGGTCACCCTTGATGCGAAAGCGCTGCTCCACCTTGCCGGCAGACTGGCTCTTCACGGTCTCGGGGCGCGCCTGCAGGATGTAGAGCTGGCCATCGACGCCGTCCTTGCCCCACTCGATGTCCATCGCGCGGCCGTAGTGTTTTTCGATGATCACCGCGTACTTCGCCAGCTCCATCACCTCGGCGTCGTTCAGCGAGTAGCGGTTGCGCTGCTCGGGCGGCGTGTCGATCGTCTGCACCAGCTTTCGCGGCAAAGACGGGTCAGACGGCTGGTCGGCGGCGCTGGCGAACTCCATGCGCTGCAGCTTGCTGCCCAGGCCGCGGCGGATGACCGCAAATTTGCCCGCCTTCAGCGAGTGTTTGTGGACATAGAACTCGTCGGGGTTCACCGCACCCTGCACCACCAGTTCACCCAGGCCGTAGCTGCTGGTGATGAAGACGACTTCGGGGAAGCCGCTCTCGGTGTCGATGGTGAACATCACGCCGGCCGAGCCGAGGTCGGAACGCACCATGCGCTGCACCCCGGCAGACAAGGCCACCTCCTGGTGGTCGTAACCTTTGTGCACGCGGTAGCTGATGGCACGGTCGTTGTACAGCGAGGCGAAGACTTCCTTCATGCGGTGCAGCACGTCTTCGATGCCGGTGACGTTCAGGAAGGTTTCCTGCTGGCCGGCGAAAGAAGCATCGGGCATGTCTTCTGCCGTGGCCGACGAGCGCACGGCAAAACTCGCCGTGGTGTTGCCTTCGGTCAGGCGCGCGAACTGCTCGCGGATGGCCGCCTCAAGCGCAGCGGGCAGTGGTGTGTCGACGATCCAGCCGCGGATCTCTGCACCGGCTGCAGCCAGCGCATTCACATCTTCGACATTCAGCGTGGCCAGCTTCGCCTGAATGCGCTGCGCCAGACCCTCATGCTGGAGGAAGACGCGGAAGGCGTGTGCCGTGGTGGCGAAGCCGCCGGGCACGCGCACACCGGTGGCACTGAGCTGGCTGATCATCTCGCCGAGGCTGGCGTTCTTGCCGCCCACCGCCTCGACATCGGTCATTCTCAGTTGTTCAAACGGGGCGACCAGGGCGGTCGCCAGGTGGGTTGATGACATGGGGAGGCTCCGAAGTGTGAAAAAACCGGTGCTTCCGCAAGCCGCTCAATAGCCCATGCCCACGCGACGGCATGTTGATCTTCTTCGGGCGGTGGCGTGGGTTTCAAGGTGGGCTTCTGGAGAGGTTCTGGCGTGTCGTTCAACGCGTCGCTGGAGCAGCGTTTGGCGCAACGAAGCCAACGGAAAGTTGAGTTGATTCTAAGGACTTCTTCCCTATGATGACCCCGGCGTCACCCCGACGCGACCCGCATTTGAACAGCCATGACAGAACGTACCGTGTTCTTCGTCTCGGACGGCACCGGCATCACCGCCGAGACCTTCGGCAATTCCATCCTGAACCAGTTTCCGGCCAAGCCTCGCCATGTGCGCCGGCCCTTCATCGACACGCCCGACAAGGCCGGTGCGGTGCTGCTGGAGATCAACGTGACGGCCGAACGCGAGGGCAAGCGCCCCATCGTCTTCATCACGCTGATCAACGAAGACGTGCGCAACATCATCCACAGCGAGCAGTGCAAGGGCCTGGTGCTGGACATGTTCCGCAGCTTCGTCGAGCCGCTGGAAGTGGAGTTCGGCGTCAAGAGCAACCACCGCGTGGGCCGCTTCAGCGACGCCAGCGCCAGCCGCGAGTACCACGACCGCATCGAGGCCATCAACTTCAGCCTGGCGCACGACGACGGCCAGAGCGCGCGCAACCTCGACATGGCCGATGTCATCCTGCTCGGCGTCAGCCGCAGCGGCAAGACACCGACCAGCCTCTACCTGGCCATGCAGCACGGCATCAAGGCAGCCAACTACCCGCTGATTCCCGAAGACTTCGACCGCGGGCGCCTGCCCACGCCGCTGACGCCGTACAAGCGCAAGTGCTTCGGCCTGACCATCAACCCAGAACGGCTGGCGCAGATTCGCAACGAGCGGCGGCCCGACAGCAAATACGCCGCCTTGCAGAACTGCCGCTACGAGGTGAACGAGGCCGAGGCCATGATGCGGCGCGAAGGCATAGGCTGGCTGAGCAGCACGCACAAGTCCATCGAAGAGATTGCCACCACCATCCTGCGCGACTTGCGGCCGGACAGGCTGATTTATTGACCACCCCGGCGCGCTCTCGGCGCCTCAACTCGACGGGCGCTGCCAGTGGCTCGGCAACGCCGGTTCCTCAGCGGCCGCTCGGTTCAGAGCGCGAGACGCCTCGCTGATTCATACAAGCACACCGCTGCTGCGGCGGCGACGTTCAGCGACTCTTCGCCGCCCGGCTGCGGAATGCGCACCTGCAACGCACACCGCGCCAGCAGCCCGGCATGCACGCCCTGCCCTTCGTGGCCCAGCACCCAGGTACACGGCTGCGGCAATGGGGCCTGCGGCAGCAGATGGCCGGCATGCGAACTGGTGGCCACCAGCGGCACACCCAGGCTCGCCAGGACCTCGGCTTCCACCCCTTCCACCAGATGCAGGCCGAAATGCGCGCCCATGCCGGCACGCAGCACCTTTGGCGACCACAGCGCCACCGTGCCCTTCAGCGCCAGCACCTGCAGCACACCGAAGGCCGCGGCACTGCGCAGGATGCTGCCCACGTTGCCCGGGTCCTGCACGCGGTCGAGCACGACGCTGGCCACGCCGCTCAAAGGTGCGGCCTGCTCGGGTACATCGATCAAGAAGCCGATAGAGGGTGGCGATTCCAGCGCGCTGCAGGCCTTGAATAGCGCTGCGGGCACCAGCGCCACGCGTGCCGCCCAGGCAGCCAGGTCGCGCAACTCGGGGTGCACCCAGGCGTCTTCGTTCACCACCGCCTGCAGCGCTGCGTGGCCACGTGCGCGCAGTGCCGCGCACAGATGTTCGCCCTCGATCCACACCTGCCCGCCACGGCGGTAGGCCGCACCGTCCTGCGCCAGCTTGCGCAGACGCACGAGCAGCGGGTTGTCCTTCGACGTGACGTGCACGACGGGGCGCGGCGTCTCGGTCATTCTTGTTTCAAGGTGGCGCGCACCGGCGCAAAGCTGCGGCGGTGTTCGGGGCATGCGCCGTGCTGCTGCAACGCGGCCAGATGCGCGGGCGTGGGGTAGCCCTTGTGACCGTCGAAGCCGTACTGCGGGTGCAGGGCATGCAGCGCCTGGCACAAGCGGTCGCGGTGCACCTTGGCCAAGATGGACGCCGCCGAGATCGCCGGCACCAGCGCGTCGCCCTTGACCACCGCAGCCGCCGGCATCTTGAGAACCGGCACGCGGTTGCCATCCACGACCACGCGGTGCGGCGACAGGCGCAGCGCTTCCACCGCCCGGCGCATCGCCAGCAACGTGGCCTGCAGGATGTTCAGGCGGTCTATCTCTTCGGCGCTGGCCTCGGCAATGGCGCAGCACAGGGCCTTGGCGCGGATTTCGTCGAAGAGGGCCTCGCGCCGGCGTGCAGTGATCACCTTCGAGTCGCGCAGGCCGCGTATCGGCTGCCGTTCGTCCAGGATCACCGCCGCGGCCACCACCGGCCCGGCCAGCGGGCCGCGGCCGGCCTCGTCGATGCCCGCGAGCAGGCCCGGCTGGTCCCAGCCGAAGCCGAGCTGCTCAAGCCTGAAGGACTTGCGCGATGGCATCGGCGGCACAGCGCGCGGTGTCGCGCCGCAGGCTGTGGTGCAGGTCGTCGAAACGGCGCGCCAGCGCGGCCGCTGCGGGGCGGTCGTCCAGCCAGCGCAGCGTGGCTGCGGCAAGTGCTTCGGGCTGGCAGTCTTCCTGGATGAGTTCAGGCACGACGAACTCGCGGCTCAGGATGTTCGGCAGGCCCACCCAGGGTTGCAAGCGCATGCGTTTCATCAGCTGCCAGCTGAGGCTGTTCATGCGATAGCCGATGACCATGGGCCGCTTGAACAGCGCCGCTTCGAGCGTGGCGGTGCCGCTGGCGATCATGGTCACGTCGCAGGCGGCCAGCGCCGTGTGCGACTGGCCGTCCAGCAACTGCAGCGGCACGCCCGGTGCGTGGACTTGCACCAGCGGCGCCAACAGCTCGCGCAGGCCGGGCGAGATAGGCAGCACGAAGCGCAGGCCAGGGCGCTGCCGGTGCATCAAGGCCACGGCCTGCAGGAAAGCCGGCGCGATGTACTGGATTTCGCTGTGGCGGCTGCCCGGCAGCACAGCAACCATTGCGTCTGAATCGGCCAGCTGCAGCGCGCGGCGGCTCTCGCCGCGCGGCACTTGCAGCGGGATGGCATCGGCCAGCGGGTGGCCCACGAAAGTGGCCGCGACACCGTGGGCGCGCAGCATGTCGGGCTCGAAGGGAAAGAGGCACAGCACGTGGTCGCAACTGGCCGCCATCTTCTTCGCGCGCCCGCCCCGCCAGGCCCAGATCGACGGGCAAACGAAGTGCACGGTCTTGATGCCGGCGGCCTTCAGCCGCTTTTCCAGCCCCAGGTTGAAATCGGGCGCATCCACACCGACAAAAACCGCTGGCGGGTCTTGCAGCAGGCGTCGGGCCAAGGCGTCGCGAATGCCAGAGATTTCACGGTAGTGCCGCAGCACTTCCACATAGCCGCGCACGGCCAGCTTTTCGTGGGGCCACCAGGCGTCGAAGCCCTGCGCGGCCATGCGCGGCCCGCCAATACCCGCAGCCTGCAGCGCGGGCCAGCGTTGCTTCAAGCCGGCGAGCAGCAGCCCCGCGAGCAGGTCGCCCGAGGCCTCGCCGGCGACCATGGCCAAGCGCATGGCAGCAGCGTCAGCGAACGATGCCGCGCGTGGCGGCAGCGACGAAGTTCAGCAGCAATTCGATGTCGTCATCACCACCGTCAACGCTGCCGCGCAGCGCCGCGATGGCCTCGCGCGCCTTCTCCAGCGTCAGGCCTTCGCGGTAGAGCAGCTTGTGCATTTGCTTGATGAGGCCGATGCGCTCGCGCGAAAAACCTCGCCTGCGCAGGCCTTCGGCGTTGATGCCGGCCACGCCCAGCGGGTGGCCGGTGGCGGTCATGAAGGGCGGCACATCTTGCGAGACATGGCTTTGAAAGCCCAGCATCACGTGCGCGCCGATCTTGCAGAACTGGTGCACCCCCGACAGCCCGCCGACGATGGCCCAGTCGCCCACGTGCACGTGGCCGGCGAGCGTGGCGTTGTTGGCCAGGATGATGTGGTGGCCCAACTGCGCGTCGTGAGCCACGTGCACGTAGGCCATGCACCAGTTGTCGTCGCCCACGCGGGTGATGCCGCCGTCTTGCGTGGTGCCGCGGCTGAAGGTGCAGAACTGGAAGATGGTGTTGCGGTGGCCGATGACCAGTTCGGTGGGCTCGCCGCGGTACTTCATGTCCTGTGGCGCGCAGCCCAGTGCCGTGTGCGCGTGAACCACGTTGTCGCGGCCGAGCGTCATGGGGCCGTCCAGCGTGCAGTGCGCGCCGATGCGGGTGCCTTCACCGATGTGCACGCCAGCGCCGATGACGGCATAGGGGCCCACGCGGACCGACGCCGCCAACTCGGCCGCGGGGTCGACGATGGCGGTGGCGTGAATCTGCGTCATTGCAGCGTCAGGGCGCGACCACCCGGCGCATTGTGCACATCAGGTCGGCCTCGGCCACCG
Source organism: Burkholderiales bacterium (assembly GCA_038249925.1). GTDB lineage: Bacteria > Pseudomonadota > Gammaproteobacteria > Burkholderiales > Burkholderiaceae_C > Rubrivivax. The sequence continues at coordinate 3,306 of JBBSCV010000151.1, read as the reverse complement.
TGGCACCTTCAACGGTAGCCTTGGCGTGATAGCGGTAGACGCCCGATTTCACGCGGTCGATGCGCGCTTCCAGGATGAGCTGGTCGCCTGGGCCCACGGGCTTCTTGAAGCGCGCGTTGTCGATGCCGGCGAAGTAAACCACCGTGTCATCGCCCGGTTCGGCGTCGGCGCTTTCGAACGACAAAATCGCGGCGGCCTGGGCCAGCGCCTCCAGCATCAGCACACCCGGCATCACCGGCCGCACCGGGAAGTGGCCCATGAAAAACGGCTCGTTGATGGTGACGTTCTTCAGTGCCTTGATGCGCACGTTTTTCTCGAGTTCCAGCACACGGTCGACCAGCAGGAACGGGTATCGGTGCGGCAACTTGCGCAGGATGTATTGGATGTCCATCGGGGTCACGTCTTCTTCTCCAGGGCGCGCAGCCGTTCTCGCAGCGAATGCAGTTGTCTCAGGGTGGCAGCGTTCTTTTCCCAGCTGGCATTGTCATCGAAGGGAAACATGCCGCTGTACTGCCCCGGCTTGCGGATGGACCGGCTGATCACCGTCGCTGCGGTGATGTGCACGTGGTCGCAGATTTCGAGGTGTCCGAGGATGATGGCGCCACCGCCAGCCGTGCAATGGCGCCCGATGCGCGCGCTGCCGGCCACGCCCACGCAGCCCGCGAAGGCCGTGTGCGCACCGACATGCACGTTGTGGCCGATCTGCACCAGGTTGTCGAGCTTCACGCCGTCTTCAAGCACGGTGTCTTCCAGCGCGCCGCGATCGATGCAGGTGTTGGCGCCGACCTCGACGTCGTCACCGATCAGCACGCCACCCAGCTGCTCGATCTTTTCCCACCAGGCGCCGGCTTCGTCGCGCGCCGGCGCAAAGCCGAAACCGTCGGCACCGATGACCGCGCCGCTGTGCACGATGCCGCGCGCGCCGATGCGGCAGGCCTCGCCCAGAGTCACACGCGGCTTGAGCACCGTGCCTGCGCCTACGGCGGCATCGGCGCCGATGTGACACTGCACGCCCACCACGGCACCAGCCGCCACTTCGGCACCGGCCGCCACGAAGGCCAGCGCACCGACGGAGGCCGTGGCATGGATGTGCGCGCCCTGCTCCACCACGGCGCTGGCGTGAACCCCGGGCAGCGGCGCGCGGCGACCATGTGCTGCCCACCACTGCGTCAGTCTGGCAAAGGCGAGATAGGGGTCGGCGCAGACGATGGCCGCGCCGCGCGCGGTGGCGGCTTCGCGCATACCGGGGCCGACGATCACGCAGCCGGCCTGCGAAAGCGCCAGCTGCGGCTCGTAACGCGGGTTGGAGAGGAAGCTGATGGTCTGCGCATCGGCAGATTCCAGCGGCCCGATGCGGCTGACGGTGAGTTCGTCGTCGCCGATGAGCTCGCCGCCCAGATGGCGGCTCAGTTCACCGAGACGCGCACGCACCACCACCACGGACCCGCAGCGTGAACCTTACCTGCCCGGTGCGGCAGCGGTCGGCGCGTTCAACGTGCGGATCACCTTGTCGGTGATGTCGACGCGGCTGCTGGCAAACACGACTTCCTGCAGGATGAGGTCGTACTTTTCGCTCTCGTAGATTTGGCGGATGACGCGGTTGGCCCGCTCCACCACCGCAGCCAGCTCTTCATTGCGGCGCTGGTTCAGGTCTTCCTGGAACTCGCGGCGCTTGCGTTGCAGATCGCGGTCCTGGTCGACCAGTTCTCGCTGACGGCGCTGCAACTCGGCGGGCGCCAATGTCGGGCCGTCTTTCTCCAGCTTGTCGGCCGCCGCCTTGAGCCTGGTCGTGGCGTCGTTCAGGTCGCGCTCGCGCTTGCCGAACTCGGTTTCCAGCTTGGTTTGCGCGGCCTTTGCGGCGTTCGAATCGCGCAGCACGCGCTCGCTGTTGACATAGCCGATCTTCAGTTCTTGCGCCAGGGCCGGCGCCGCCACGGCAACAGACAGGGCGGCGGCGGCGAACCAGCGCGCAAGGTTGGCCGTCGCATTGACGTGGGCGAAGCGCTGGGGGGCGAACATCTTCATCAGAAGGCAGTCCCGATCTGGAATTGGAAGCGTTGGATTCTATCGTTGCGCTGCAGGCTCAAGGGCTTGCCCCAGCTCAGCTTCAAGGGGCCAACAGGTGAGATCCACGACAGGCCGACGCCGGCCGAAGAGCGAACGGAATCGCCGGTGATGGTTTCGTCCTCGCGCCAGACGTTGCCGGCATCGACGAAAGCAAAGATGCGCAGCGACTTGTCGCTGCCCGTGCCCGGCACCGGAAAGTACAGTTCGGTGTTGACGTTGATGCGCTTGGCGCCGCCGATGTAGGCCCCGGTGGGGTCGACCACACCCAGCGAACTTTGCTCGAAGGCGCGCACCGTGCCCAGGCCGCCACCGTAGAAGTTCTTGAACACCGGGAAGGGGTTGCCACCCAGGCCCTTGCCCCAGCCGATTTCGGCATTGAAGCCCAGAGACATCCGAAAGGGCAGTTGCCAGTATTCCTGGTACTGCGCGTTGGCGCGCAGGTAACGCACATCGCCAGCCACGGTCCACTCGAGGTTCAAGCGCTGATAGCGACCTGCCGTGGGCACCAGAACACTGTCCCGCGCGTCGCGTGACCAGCCCAGCGTGAGGGGGAAGGACGTCGTCTTGTCGCCGTACAGCGTGCGGTAGTTCAGGTAGGAAAGCGGTATGCCGGTCGAGGTACCGATTTCGGTGCGTTCGACGCCGAGCCCCAGAAAGACGGTGTCGTATTCGGAGAAAGGCACACCAAAACGCACCGAAGCGCCGGGGGTCTTCAGGTCGTAGGTGTCGCCCAGGCTGTTGATGGGGCGGCTGGTGCGGTAGAAAACGTCGATGGCGCGCGAGATGCCGTCCACCGTCCAGTAGGGGTCGACCGTGCTCACCACCACCGTGCGGGCGAACTTGCTCGTGTTCAGCTCGATACCCAGGTAATTGCCCGAGCCGAAGGCGTTTTCCTGCTTCACCGATGCCGTGAACGTCAGGCGCTCGGCATTCGAATAACCGGCGCCGACCAGCAGGTTGCCGGTGGGTTTCTCGACCACGTTGACCACCAGGTCGACGTGGTCGGGGGTGCCCGGCACCTCGTTCGTGTCGATGCCGATGTCTTCCTTGAAATAACCCAGGCGCTCGACGCGCTCCTTGCTCAGCTTGATCAGGCCACCGTCGTACCAGGCGCCTTCGAGCTGACGAAACTCGCGGCGTATGACTTCGTCGCGCGTGCGCGAGTTGCCCGCCACGTCGATGCGCCGCACATAGACGCGCCGGCTCGGCTCGGCCGCGAACACCACCGCCACCTGCCCT
>JBBSCV010000150.1:0-9443 GCA_038249925.1 Burkholderiales bacterium | reverse complement strand
TCGGGTCATGTCAATTCACGCAGTGAGGGCACGCAAAACCGCACGCATCACCCGAGTTCGCGCAGGACCGCGCGAACGGGTGATGCGCAGGCCGTCGTCAGTTTCAGGGGCAGGGCGATGAGTTCGTAGTCGCCTTCGGGCACCTCGTCCAGCAGCAGGTTTTCCAGCACACGCAAGCCGCGGCGGCGGATGACCTGGTGGCTGGCGAGTGTCTTGCTGCTGGCGGGGTCGATGCTGGCGCTGTCGATGCCCACCAGCAGCACGCCCAGGTCGGCCAGGCGCTCGATGGTGTCGGGCGCGTAGGCGGGCAAGTCGGCGTCCCAGCGGTCGACCGGCATGCGGGCATAGGTGCGCACCAGCACGCGTTGGGGCAGGGCAGCAGGTTCGGGCAGCGCGTGTTCGAGATGCCGCCACAGCACCAGCGGGCCGCAATCGATGGCGTGGATGACGCGGCAGGGCCCCAGGTAGGCGTGCAAGGGCACATCGCCGATGGCTGTGCCCTCGTCGCCGTAGTGCAGCGGCGCGTCGGCATGGGCGCCGGTGTGCGGGCTGAGCGTGAGTGTGCTCACGTTCACCGCGCAGCCGGGGCCGATGCGCGCGGCCCACTGCAGCGAAAACGGCGCATCACCGGGAAACACGGGTGAGCCCGCGTGCACGGGCGGCGAGATGTCCCAGAGCCGGGGCGTGGCAGACAAGGAACGCGCTGGCATGGCGGCCATGATATCGCCCAGCCCCATTGGGTTGACAACTAAAGTATCTCGCCGAAGAATGCCGCGCATGCTCAACGCCCGTTCGGCAAGCCCTGCCACCAGCGCCCATGTCGACAGCTTCGCGGCCAGCCGCTTGCCGCCGCCTTCGTTGATGCCTGAACTGCTGTTCGAGCTGCCCGAGTTGAGCTTCGCGCCGCGCATCAATTGCGCCACCGAATTGCTGGACCGCCATGTCGCTGCCGGCCACGGCGGGCGCCTGTGCATTCAGGGCGCTGGCGTGCGCTGGACCTATGCTGAATTGCAGGCCCAGGCCAACCGCATCGCGAATGTGCTGGTTCAACAGATGGGCCTGGTGCCTGGCAACCGTGTGCTGTTGCGCGGCGCCAATTCGCCGATGCTCGCGGCATGCTGGTTTGCCGTGGTGAAGGCTGGCGGCATTGCCGTGGGCAGCATGCCGTTGCTGCGCGCGCGCGAACTCAGCACCATCGTCGACAAAGCGCAGATCAGCCACGCCTTGTGCGACGCGCGCTTGGCCGAAGAGCTGGCGCTGGCCTTGCCGAACTGCCCCACGCTGCGGCACGTCATGCGTTTCGGCGGTGAACCTCGGGAACTTGAAAACCTGGCCGCAGCCATGCCGCCCGCGTTCAGCAATGTCGACACCGCTGCCGACGACATCTGCCTGATGGCCTTCACCTCGGGCACGACGGGCGTGCCCAAATGCACGCTGCATTTCCACCGCGACGTGATGGCTGCCTGCGTGTGCTGGCCGCCGCATGTGCTGCGACCCACCGCCGACGACGTCTTCATCGGCAGCCCGCCACTGGCCTTCACCTTCGGCCTGGGCGGCCTGCTGCTGTTCCCGCTGGCGGCAGGCGCAAGCACGGTGCTGGTGGAAAAGGCCACGCCCGACACGCTGCCTGCAGCCATCGAGCAGTACGGCGCCACGGTGTGCTTCACGGCGCCCACCTCGTACCGCGCCATCGCCATGGCAGTCATAGAAGGCCGCAGCACGCACAGCCTGGGCTCGCTGCGCAAGTGCGTGTCTGCCGGTGAAACCTTGCCTGCGCCCACGCGCGCGCTGTGGCAGCAGGCCACGGGCCTGACGCTCATCGACGGCATCGGCAGCACCGAGTTGCTGCACATCTTCATCTCTGCCGACGAGGCCACCGCGCGCCCCGGCGCCACCGGCGTGCCGGTGCCGGGCTACCGCGCCGCCGTGCTGAATGAGCACGGCCAGGAACTGCCGCCCGGCCAGGTGGGCCGGCTCGCGGTGAAGGGCCCCACCGGCTGCAAATACCTCGACGACCCGCGCCAGGCGAACTACGTGCAGAACGGCTGGAACCTGACAGGCGACGCCTACCTGGTAGGTGCCGACGGCCAGTTCGTCTACCAGGCACGCACCGACGACATGATCGTCAGCGGCGGCTACAACATCGCCGGCCCCGAGGTGGAGGCCGCGCTGCTGCTGCACCCCGCCGTGGCCGAATGCGCCGTGGTGGGCGCGCCCGACGCAGCGCGCGGCATGGTGGTGCGGGCTTTCGTCGTGCCGAGGTCTGGCTTCGAGCCCGACGACGCCCTGGCGCGCACCCTGCAAGACTTCGTCAAGAAAACCATCGCACCGTACAAGTACCCGCGCGAAATCGTTTTCCGCAGCGGCCTGCCGCGCACCGAAACCGGCAAGCTGCAGCGCTTTCGCCTTAAAGACCCCGCCTGAAAAGATGCTCCTGAAAGTCCCTGCGTGAAATTCCTGGCCACCCGCACCGTGCGCTTCGCCGAGTGCGACCCCGCCGGCATCGTCTTCTTCCCGCAATACCTGGTGATGCTGAACAGCTTCGTCGAGCAGTGGTTCGATGACGGTCTGCGCATCCCGTATGCCGGCCTGATTGGCGACCGTCGCATCGGCCTGCCCACGGTGCGGCTGGAGGTTGATTTCACCGCCATCAGCCGCCACGGCGACCGCATTACGCTGGCGGTGCAGATCGAGAAGCTGGGCCGCAGTTCGCTCACGCTGCAGGTGGCGTGCAGGGCTGGTGAACACACGGGCGAAGAGGAACACGGCGAACTGCGCTTCCGCGCGCGTCAGGTTCTGGTGTGCACCAGCTTGCACACCCACCGCCCGCAAGCGCTGCCCGACGACGTGCGCAGCGCCTTGCGGCCTTATTTGGAAACCCCGATGGAAACCACGCAGGCACCCCCACCATGACCGTGCTTCAACCTTCGAACTGGGCCGCGCCGCGCGGCTATGCCAACGGCGTGGCAGTGGGCGCTGGCGTGCAGATCTTCGTGGCCGGCCAGATCGGCTGGAACGCGCAGCAGGTGTTCGTCAGCGACGACCTCATCGCACAGGTGCGCCAAGCGCTGACCAACGTGCGCGCGGTGCTGGCCGAGGCCGGTGCGCGGCCCGAGCACATCTGCCGCATGACCTGGTACCTGACCGACAAACGTGAATACCTGGCGCGCGGTCGCGAAATCGGCGCCGCCTACCGCGAACTCATTGGCAGCTACGCCGTGGCGATGTCGGCCGTGCAGGTCTCTGCGCTGATGGAAGACCGCGCCAAGGTCGAGATCGAGGTCACTGCGGTGCTGCCGCCCGCTGCGGCTTGAGGCCGCGGCCGCGGCCGTAGGTCAGGCGCGCCCACAGCGCTTCCATCGGGCCGCGCTCGCGGTGGCGCATCCACCACAGGCTGAAGGGCACCTGCACGCCGAAGAAGATGGTCAGCGAGAGCACGAAGCCCCACGCCGGGCCGACCTGGTTCCACAGACCGAAACCCCAGTTGTAGAAGAGCGCGGTGCAGATCAGCGTCTGCATCAGGTAGTTCGTCAGCGGCATGCGCCCGGCCGCCGCAAAGGGCGAGAGACGGCGCTGCCACACCGGCAGCTGCGCCAGCCGAACGATGAGCAGCACGTAGAAGATCATCAGCGCCGGCCGGCTGATGTTGTAGCAAAGGCCGCCCAGCAGCTTGATGAGGCTGGGCCCGGGCACGCGGTTCACCGCGAAGATGGCGCTGAAGGCGGCGCCGCAAATCAGGCCCACGGCCAGCGACCACCACATCAGCCTGCGGATGGTCGGCATCAGCTCGGGAATGCGCTGCACCCAGCGGCGCCGCCCTGCCAGCAACCCGAGCAGCATGGTGAAGGCCATGCTGACGTACCAGCCGAAGGTGCCCCAGGCCGAGAGCGGGTCGGTGTAGTCGTGCGCCATCATGCGCAGGTTCTCGCGCAGCGCATCGACGTAGCTGCCGGCGCCGAAAGCGGCGTTGTTGCTGGCACCGAAGGCCAGCGCCTGTTGCACGCGCGCGGCCACCACCTCGGGCGTGAAGATGACGAAACGCAAGGCACCCGCCAGCAGCGGGTACAGCAGGCACAGCGCCATCAGCACCAGCACGGCGCGGTCGCTCATGCGGCGCAGGCCGAACACCAGCAGCAGGCCCAGCACGGCGTAGACGTGCAGCACGTCGCCCGTCCAGAACAGGCTGGCGTGCAGCAGGCCGATGACCAGCAGCACCAGAAGCCGCCGCACATACAGATTGCTGGCATGCAGCGGGTCTTGCTGCTGCATCCGCGTGAACTGGACCGTGAAGCCGATGCCGAAGAGCAGGCTGAACATGCTGTTGAACTTGCCGGAGAAGAGCGCGTCGCGCACCTGCTCGGCCAGTTGGTCCACGCGCCCGGGCCAGTGGAAAGAGCCGTCTGCTTCGGTGTAGCCGCTGTAGCTGAAGCCCGGCATGTTCATGATGAGGATGCCCATCAGCGCGAAGCCGCGCAGGATGTCGAGCGTGGGCAGGCGTTCGCTGGTGGGCAGGGCTTGCATGCGGGTGGGCGTGTTCACGCCGGAAGCGGGCAGGCCGCAATGCTGCCCCGGAAGGGGCGCAAAGCCCATATGCCGGATGGCCAGCGGTGGACGGCTAACGGCTGACGGCTAACGGCTGAGGTTCAAGCCGAACAGCTGCGCCAAGGCCTCGCGGTACTGGCCCTGGCCCAGTGAATTGGTGCTGTGATGGGTGCCGCCCTCCACCAGCATGAAGCGCTTGGGCGCCTGAGCCTTCTCGTACAGCGAACGCCCGAGCTCGGGGCGGATCAGGCTGTCTTCGCTGCCGTGCACCACCAGCACCGGCGCGCCCACCTGCGAGATGCGCGCCCCGGCGTCCAGCTTCTGCGTGATCAGCGGGCCCAGCGGCAGCCAGCCCCATTTGAAGGTGCGCACGACATCGGGAATGGAGGAGAAGCTGTTCTCGACGATGAGCCCGGCCTCGTCGTCCACGGTGGCTGCCAACTGCACTGCGAGGACACCGCCCAGCGAATGGCCGAAGACAAAGCGCTGAGCGCCCGGCGCCTGCTTGGCCAGCCAGTCCCAGGCCGCGCGTGCGTCTTCGCCCGCCAGGGCCTCGGAAGGCAGGCCGGCACTGCTGCGGCCGAAGCCGCGGTAGTCGATGCCCAGCACCGCAAATCCCAGGTCGTGCATGCGGCGCATGCGCGGTGCGCTGCCCCGCACGTCCCATCGCGCGCCGTGCAGGTACAGCAGCACCGGCGCGTCGGCACGGGTTTGCGGTAGCCACAAGCCGTGCAGCTTCACCTCGTCCTTGCTGGCGGCTGATCGAAACGGCACCCAGACGTCCTGCATGCCCTCAGCGGCCAGCTGGCCGCCCCTCCAGGTGCGGTCGCCGGGCTGAAAGATCCACTTGCGCTGTTGTTCGTCAAGCGCTGCACAGCCGCTGAGCGTGGCCAGCGCCGCCATCGCCGCCATGCCCGCCAGAGGCCACAGCAGTGCGGCGCGCCAGCGGCGGCTGTATTCGCGAAGGCGACGACGACGGCCGGGGCGAGGGCGAGGGATGAAAGGCGAGGGCACGCCGTCATGTTGGCATGCCCTCGGCTTCGGCGTGCTGGCCTGGGGACAGCCACCCTTGAAGCCGGCGGCCATTTGTGTAGGCTCGGGGCTCTTTCAGGGACTGCACGGAGTCGAGGCTGATGAAACAGGTGTCCGAACTGCTGAAAAAACGCGATGGCACGCTGTGGCACGTGCGCCCCGAGACCATCGTCTTCGCGGCCCTGGAGCTGCTGGCCGACTACGAAGTGGGCGCACTGATGGTGATGGAAGGCGGCGCCTTGGTGGGCGTTTTTTCCGAGCGCGACTACACGCGCAAGATCGCACTGCAGGGGCGCAATTCGCGCACCACACCGGTGTCAGAAATCATGACGCGGGAGGTGCTGACGGTGACACCCGCCACCACCACCCGTGAAGCCATGGTGCTGATGAGCCAGCGCAAGGTGCGCCACCTGCCGGTGCTGGAAGGCAGCACCGTGCTGGGCATGATTTCCATCCGCGACATCCTCGACGACATCATCGAAGACCAGGCCTCGACCATCGAGCAGCTGGAAAGCTACATTCAGTCCTGAGGTCGGGATGAGACGCAGAGGCGCGCGTGGACCCGCGCCGCGCCTACAACGCAGCACGCGCGGCGTGCAGCGCCAGCAAGCCTTCGAAGATGAGGCTGTCCACGGTCTCGAAGGGCAGGTCGGTGATGCCCACCAGCTTGGCTGCGCCGCCGCCGGTGATGAGCAACATCGGCGCCTGGCCGGTGCGGGTCTGCAGCCGCCGTGCCTGGCGCTCCACGGCGCCGGCGATGGCGTTGGCGCCGCCGCTCATCAGCGCGTCGCTGGTGTTGATGGGGAAGTCGACGACCTCGCCTGTGGGCACCTTCAGGCCGGCCGTGCCCATCTCCAGCGCCCGCTGCATCAGACCGAAGCCGGGGATGATGAGCCCGCCCAGGAAGTGGCCCTCGGGGTCGAGCGCATCCACGGTGGCGGCCGTGCCCACCATCACCACCAGCGCCGGCCGTGACGGCTGGCCTGCCTGAGTTTCCTGCAGCACCCGCCGACGTGCACCCACCAGCGCGACCCAGCGGTCTGCGCCCAGGCGGCCGGGGTGTTCATAGCCGTTGTGCACACCCCCCGCGAACGCCGAAGGCACGACCCAGCGCGCTTCGATGTCCCACAGGTCGAGCTGGTCTTCGACGCGCCGGCGCACCGCTTCACCCGCGACCGCGCAGCCCAGCATGGCTTGCGGCGCAGGCAGGCCCTGCCACTGGGTGTCGGCCAGGTCGTCGATGGTTTCGAGGAACACCGCGCCCTGGCGCAGCAGCCTGGCGCCGGGCTCGGCGGCGGCGTACAACGCCCACTTCAGGCGGGTGTTGCCGATGTCGATGGCCAGGAAGCTCATGGGCAGTGGCAATGTGAGTGGCAGGGGCAGTGGCGGTGGCTGTGGCTGTGGCAAGACCGTCAGCCGCGGCATGTGCAGAAGGCGGCAAGCGTAGCAGCGCGCTGCCCGATGACCGCATGGCATGATGCCCAATTGACGTTCACGTCAACGTCAAGCACATCCGCACTCCCCCTTCAGCGAGCTGACGCGCCATGACCGACCTTTCTGCCGAAGCCCGGGCCCTTGCCAACTACCGGCCCACGAACAAGGTGCGTTTCGTCACTGCAGCCAGCCTGTTCGACGGCCACGACGCGGCCATCAACATCATGCGGCGCATCCTGCAGGGCATGGGTGCCGAGGTCATCCACCTGGGGCACAACCGCAGCGTCGATGAAGTGGTGACTGCGGCGCTGCAGGAAGACGTGCAGGGCATCGCCATCAGCAGCTACCAGGGCGGGCATGTCGAGTACTTCAAGTACATGGTCGACCTGCTGAAGGCACGCGGTGGTGAACACATCCAGGTCTTCGGCGGCGGCGGCGGTGTCATCGTGCCGGCCGAGATTCGCGAGCTGCAGGCCTACGGTGTGGCGCGCATCTACAGCCCGGAAGACGGCCAGCGCCTTGGGCTGCAGGGGATGATCGGCGAGATGGTCATGCGCTGCGACCACGACCTCTCGGGCCACGCGCCGCAGGATGTGGCCGCGCTGCAGGGCCACACCGTCGCGGCCTGGCGAGCGCTGGCGCAGGCGCTGACGGCGCTGGAAAACGGCAACGCCGGCGCGGCTTTCAAGGCTGCCCTGGCTGCTGCCGCGCAAGGCCGCCAGACGCCCGTGCTCGGCATCACCGGCACGGGGGGCGCGGGCAAGAGCAGCCTCACCGACGAGCTGATTCGCCGCATCCGGCTGGACCAGGGCGACGCGCTGCGCATCGCCGTCATCAGTATCGACCCCAGCCGGCGCAAGAGCGGCGGCGCGCTGCTGGGCGACCGCATCCGCATGAACGCCATCAGCCCCTGGCACCGGCCGACCGGAGCGGCCGCCGCAGGGGATTCGGGGCAGCGGGTCTTCATGCGCTCACTGGCCACCCGCGACTTCGGCAGCGAGATCAGCCGCGCGCTGCCCGATGTGCTGCTGGCCTGCAAGGCCGCCGGCTTCGACCTCATCGTGGTGGAAACCAGTGGCATCGGCCAGGGTGACGCCGCCATCGTGCCGCTGGTGGACCTGGCGATGTACGTGATGACGCCCGAGTTCGGCGCCGCCAGCCAGTTGGAGAAGATCGACATGCTCGACTTCGCCGGCTTGGTGGCCATCAACAAGTTCGACCGCAAGGGCGCGGCCGATGCCCTGCGCGATGTCGCCAAGCAGGTGCAGCGCAACCAGGAAGCCTGGGCCACGCCGGCAGAGAAGATGCCCGTCTTCGGCACCATGGCCAGCCGCTTCAACGACGACGGCGTGACAGCGCTGTACCAGGCTTTGCGCCCGCGCCTGGCAGAGCTTGGCCTGCCTGTGACGGCAGGCCTTCTGCCAGCGGTGGCCACGCGCCACAGCACGCACCAGATGCCCATCGTGCCCGGTGCGCGGGTGCGTTACCTGGCCGACATTGCAGACACCGTGCGCGGCTACAAGCACAAGGCCATCAAGCAAAGCCGGCTCGCGCGCGAGATGCAGCAGCTGCGTGCCACCGCGCACATGCTGCGCACCGACAAGCCCGGCCGCCACCGTGCGGTAGAGGCGGTGAGTGAACTTGCCGCGCAGCGTGCAGAGCAGCTCGATGCCTCTGCGGCCCAGTTGCTGGCGCTGTGGCCGCAGCTGCAGAAGGCCTACGCGGGCGACGAGTTCGTCGTGAAGAGCCGTCCGAATTCGCCACAAGAACGGGAGATTCGCACCGCGCTGACGCACACCACGCTCAGCGGCAACAAGATCCGCAAGGTGGCCTTGCCGAAGTACGAATGCGACGGCGAATTGCTGAAGTGGCTGATGCTCGACAACGTGCCCGGCAGCTTCCCGTACACCGCCGGCACTTTTGCGTTCAAGCGGGAAGGTGAAGACCCGACGCGCATGTTCGCCGGCGAGGGCGATGCCTTCAGAACCAACAAGCGCTTCAAGCTGCTTTCCGCAGGCATGCCGGCCAAACGCCTGAGCACGGCCTTCGACAGCGTCACGCTCTACGGCAACGACCCCGACCTGCGGCCCGACATCTACGGCAAGGTGGGCAACAGCGGCGTCAGCATCGCGACGCTGGACGACATGAAGGTGCTCTATTCGGGTTTTGAGTTGACCCACCCGGCGACGTCGGTGAGCATGACCATCAACGGCCCGGCGCCCACCATCCTGGCGATGTTCATGAACACCGCCATCGACCAGAACCTGGACAAGTTCCGCGCAGACAACGGCCGTGAGCCGTCTGAAGACGAAGCGCAGCAAGTGCGCGCCTGGACCCTGGCCAACGTGCGCGGCACGGTGCAGGCCGACATCCTGAAAGAAGACCAGGGCCAGAACACCTGCATCTTCAGCACCGAGTTTTCACTGAAGGTGATG
>JBBSCV010000149.1:0-9475 GCA_038249925.1 Burkholderiales bacterium | reverse complement strand
TCCTGCGATCCGGCAATCCGCATTCGCGCGGCATCGAGCTTGCGCTGCAGTCCATTGCAGGCCGCGTCGTCATCGACGCAGTCGCCCGAACGGCGCGTCTCGTCGAGTGAATGCAGTCCGCCTACGATGGACTCCGCCTGAACGCACCGCCGCTCGACGCTGGCGCGTACCGACGCTTCGACGAAGGCCTCCACGGTCTCGGCCTCGGCCAGCACCGTTTCCAACGCATCGAGGAGTCCGAGCTCGACGAGGACGGATCGAAGCGCAACAGTCGTCATTGGTCAAACCTATCGCATTGGCGCCGTGCGGCCGAAGACAAGCCCGGCGCCGTTGTCACAGCGGGCCGGCGACAGCCGGCTCGCGCGTCTTCGGCACGCCAAAAGGCGCCGGGGATCAGCGCTCACGCGTCGTTCGGTCTGCGCAAACCCCAGCGGTAGATGACGTCGCGCATGCGGGCGTAACCATCGGGAATCAGCGTGCGCAGTTCGGCGCGGCCCCAGCGCAGCGCATCCAGGCAGCTCAGCATGTCGTTGCTGATGGCGATATCGGCAGCGCGCAGCTCGAGCAGCTCGAGCTGGAACGTCTGGGCGCCGGCCTGTGTGGTCAGGATCCAGTTTCTGTCTTTCTCGGGCAGGTCGCGCCAGGGCTTGTCGACGTCGTGACCCAGCGTGACCAGGATGTCGCGCAGGTTCTGGCCGTGCCAGGCTGGCGGCCATGCGGCCACGGCGCGCTGCCGAATCGTCAGCGACGGGTCGGGGACGAGGGTCTGCTCGGTCACGTCGTACCTGCGGCCCAGACCGTGACACGCGAGGCACGCACCCTGCGGCGTGTTGGGCGAGAAGTCCGCGGCATACAACATCGGTTGACGTGGCGGGTAGGTGCCAGCGCGCGAATACAGCATGCGCAGCAGATTGGAGACCGCAGTGACGCTGCCCACCGACGAACGCGTGGACGTGGCGCCGCGCTGCTGCTGCAACGCCTCCGCCGGAGGCAGGCCGTCGATCGCATCGACATCAGGCACCCCCCACCTGGTCGATCAAACGCCGGGCATAGGGCGAAACCGATTCGAAAAACCGGCGTTGAGACCCGGCGTACAAGGTGCCGAAAGCCAGCGACGATTTGCCCGACCCCGACACGCCCGTGAACACCACGAACGCATTGCGCGGAATGTCGACGTCGACGTTCTTCAAGTTGTGCTCGCGTGCGCCGCGCACGCTCCACGGCCGGCGGGCCGCGCCGCCGCACCTGTTCGGTTGGTCATCAGACCCGCTGGCCGCTTCAAAAAGTCGTCTGGCAAAGCCGCTTTCGAAAGATGTTCTGGCGACGAAAGATGCCTCGAATGCCGATTGGATTCTTGCCAGACAAAGGCGTGCTGGTTTGCAGGATGAGGCTGACATGCAGCGGGCTCACGACGAGACGTGCCGGCCCGGCACCTGCATTTCGCGGCACCGTCCTACGCGCGCAACGCTGCAGCCTTGACAGCCACAGCAAACCAGCAGGGCGAAGATGGAGGACTCCAACCTCTGCACTGCAATTTCAAGCATGGTCAGCACTCCCCTTACTGCTTCCCCGCCCGCCCCACGCCCGAGTTGGCTGCTGCTCGGCACCGAGCCCTTGCGGGCCACCAGCGAATACCTGTCGCATCGCATGCAGCGGGCTCTGCGACGTCCGCCGCGCCAGGGTGACGGCCACCCGGTCATCGTGTTCCCCGGTCTGGCGAGTGACGGCAACCCGGTGGCGCCGCTGGTGGACCATTGCAAGGCGCGGGGGTACCAAGCGATGGACTGGGGCCGAGGCTTCAACACAGGCCCGGGACGCGATGTCGACGCCTGGCTGCGAGAGCTTGCCAGCGACATTCGCATGCGGGTTGAAAATTCCATGCAGCCGGGCAGCAGCGCGGTGGCACCCACGCTGATCGGCTGGAGCCTGGGCGGCATCTACGCCCGGGAACTGGCCAAGCTGCCGGGCATGAAGGTGCGCCAGGTCATCACCATCGGCACCCCCTTCAACGGCAACCCCGCGCAGACGCACGCCGGCTGGCTGTACCGTCTTCTGAACGGCAATTCGCCCGACCTGTCACTGGCTCTGCGCAAGCGCCTGAAGCGCCCGCCACCCGTGCCCACCACCTCGATCTACAGCCGCAGCGACGGCGTCGTTGCCTGGCAGGCCTGCAGCCACGATGAACAAGGTGCGCGCGTGCAGGACATCGAAGTGCAAAGCAGCCACCTGGGCATGGGTTGGAACCCGGCGGTACTGCGCCTGGTCAGCAACCGCCTGGCGCAGCCCTCGCAGGGTTGGCGGCGCTATCGCAGCGATGCGGCAGCGCAGCCCCGCTGACATTGCACTGACGGCAGGCGGTTTACCGCCTGGGAGCGGGAACTGCCTGCCCGACGCAGGCGTTTCCGTCTGGACCACAGTGAAGGCAACCCCATGTCAGTGATCGGATCTCGGCCCGATCAACCAGGACTACCCCGACAGGCTCGAGCACATTCTCGGCGCAGTGGTGCACCCGATCTATGAGGACGAAGGCAACTCAGATGGTCAGCGCGCTTCGATGCCCGGGGTCTTCTGCAACAAGAATGCTCGGGGTGTCTGTCAACGCACAGATGCGAAGCCGATATGGGCGCAGCCTCGGCGCACTTTGAGCGCAACTTCCGCGCACTTTCAGCTATCAGCAGGAGACCCTTATGAACCCAAGTTCCACCACGCCACCAAGCACCGCGCCGGTCGACGAAGACCTCGTCGAGCAGGCGCGTCGCGATCACGGCGTACCGTCTCAGGACCCGACATCTGCGGCACAGTTTCCTTTGCCACCCGAGGAAGCCGAGCGCGAAGCCAAGTCGGTGGCGATGGGCGGCGGCATGGTGGCTGGTGCGGCCACTGGCGCCGCCATCGGCGTCGCGGTGGGTGGGCCGGTAGGTGTCGTGGTGGGCGGCACGCTGGGCTCGGTGGTCGGCGCATTGGGCGCTGCCGCAGCAGGACAGATGTTGAGCCCGGACGATTCGAAGGGCGCCAGCCCGACTTCGGCGGCTGGGCACACGAAGCCGCACCCAGGTGCATGAGATCAAGCAGGCAGTGGCGTCGCTAGCCCGGTGACCTGACCGTTCGACGCCACGGCCGCCGCGATTCGAACGATCTCCCTGGAAATATCTTCCGGAGACAGCACGTGGTCGATGCAGCCGCTGGCAATGGCGCTCTCCGGCATGTCGGGCCGCAAGGCGCTGTCAAGGGTCTGCGCGATCGTGGTGCCGCCCACCTGCTTGATGCCGCACAGGGCTGCGGCCCCGTCGCCGTCGTAGCCAGAGACGATGACGGCAATCAGCTTGCCGTCCCAGAACTGGGTGAGCGACTGCAGGAACACCGTGATCACATCGGGCCAGCCGCGGGGTTTCGAGATCGGAGCCAGGTGAAACACTGCACCGTCGACGTGCAGGTCGCGGTTGGCGGGGATGATGTAGACGTGGTTGGGTTCGAGCAGCAGATTTTCGGTGATGAGTTCCACCGGCATCTGAGAGAACTGAGGCAGCACCTCGTGCAGCCGGGTCGGCATCGTGGTGATGTGATTGACGATGACGACCGCCACGCCCATGTCGCCTGGCAGGTTCTTCAGAAGCCGGATGTAGGCGTCCAGCCCCCCGGCGGAACCACCCACGCAGACCACAGGAAATTTTTTCACGGCTCAGATCTCAAGTGTTGGGTTTCGGGGCAGCAGGGCCCGCGGCGCGCCCTGCTTCACGTCGCTGCAAGTCCCGGCCACTGCCTGATGTTGCATCGGCCCGGCCGCCCCGTCTGTTCGGCCCCGCACCCAGGGGTTTGAAGATTTTTCTTCGCACGGCATGGCCCCCGCAGACCCAGAATGGATGCTCTGTCATACGACCGAGGCCACCCTGATGAACAACTTGCGCACGCACGCCGAAACGCGAATCAAAGAGGGCACCGCGCCCCTGTCGCGCTGGTCTAGCACCGGCACTCAGGCGCTGTCGCTGCTGCATCGGCTGGCCAGCGCGCCCGAAAGCGCAGGCGACGCACTCAAGCTGCTGCATGAACTGCAGGTGCACCAGGTGGAACTGGACCTGCAACGAGAACAGATCGAAGAAGACGGCCGCCAGCTGACCGAAGACCTGAAGAGTTCTGCGATGCTGTTCGAGCTGGCACCTTTCGCTTACTTGACGCTGGACCCGGAAGGTCTGGTGATGGCCGTCAATCGCATGGCCAGAGGCTGGCTGGCCGTGCAGACGAGCGAGCAAGAGCCGTGGGTCGGGCGCCCTGTCGCAGACCTGCTGGCGCCTGAAAGCCGCACCGCCGTTCAAGGCCTGCTCGCTGCCTTGCGCAAAGATGGCGGCCCGCACAGTTGCGCGGTGCGGTGCAAGGCTGACGGCGCCATCGCCTGTGCGGTCGCGACCGCGACACCGGGCGTGGACCGGGTGCTGATGGCCTTCGAAGCCGCACGGCCGGGCCCAGGGGCCGGTCCGGCAGCGGGCACGTAACCGGCTCAGCAGTGGGCTCGGCAATCCGCAGAGCGAAGCCGGCCGCGCCGCGTTCGGCCCGTCCGCGTGCGCTGCCATGACATCGCCGCCGAGCGCTCTCGTGAAACGCCAGCCTGCGGCCGTTCAGCACATCGTCGGCATTGGCGCTTCGGCGGGCGGGTTGGAAGCGCTGGAGCAGTTTTTCTCCAGAGTGCCGGCGAAGTCTGGCTTGGCCTGCATCGTGGTTCAACACATGGACCCGACGCAGAAGGCCATGCTGGCCGAATTGCTGCAGCGGGTGACCGCATTGAGCGTTTGCGAAGCCGGCGAAGCGATGCGAATCGAGGCCGATCATGTGTACGTGATTCCGCCGAACGCCGAACTCAGCCTGGCGCAAGGCATGCTTCACGTGATGCCGCCGACCGAACCCCGCGGCATGCGGTTGCCGGTGAATGTGCTGTTCTCGTCGCTGGCGCGCGACCAGGGGGCGTCGGCCGTCGGGGTGGTGCTGTCGGGCATGGGGTCGGACGGCACACTCGGCATGCTGGCCCTGAAAGCCGTGGGTGGCCTGACCGTCGTGCAAGAGCCATCGTCGGCGCAGTTCGACTCGATGCCGCTCAGCGCCATCGGCGCAGGCTGTGCCGACATCGTGGCGCTGCCCGCAGAAATGCCCGAACGCATCCTGGCCTGCTTCCGTTCGAACGTCCGTTCGTTGCCGCAGAGCAGCGAACCGGGGCTCGGCCCAGCGGCGACCGTTGCGCCGGCCGACCTGCCATCCGAACTGCCATCCGACACCATCGAGGGCGTCTTCAGCCTGCTGCGGCAAAGAACACGGCGCGACTTCTCGCTCTACAAGCCGAGCACCTTGCACCGCCGCATCGAACGCCGCATGGCCATCCACGGCGTGGCCGCCATAGGCGATTACGTGCGTTTTCTGCGGCAGAACCCGCAAGAGATCGACCTGCTGTTCAAAGAACTGCTGATCGGCGTGACCTGCTTCTTCCGCGACGCCGCGGTGTGGCAATACATGCTCGATACCGCCCTGCCCGAACTGCTGGCACGCCGGGGAAGCGAGACGAAGTTCAGGGCCTGGGTGGCTGGCTGCTCCACCGGTGAAGAGGCCTACACCTTGGCGATGGTCTTTGCCGAAGCGCTGCAGCGCCAGCCCGAGCACGGCGACTGCAGCCTGCAGATCTTCGCCTCTGACCTGAGCCCCGACGCCATTGCCACGGCGCGCGGGGGCCGCTATCCGGCCGCGGTCGGCGCCGGCATGCAGCCGGAGTACGTGGCGCGCTACTTCACGTCGCAAGGCAGCGCGCTGGTCGTCAGCAAAACCATCCGCGACATGGTGCTCTTCGCACAGCACGACGTCGTGCTCGACCCGCCCTTCACCCGGCTCGACATCCTGAGTTGCCGCAACCTTCTGATCTACTTCGACCCCACGCTGCAGCGCCGGCTGCTGCCGCTGTTTCACTACAGTCTGCGGCCCGACGGCTTGCTGCTGCTGGGCAGCTCTGAGACGGTTGGCTCGTTCAGCAAACTGTTCGAGGCGGTAGACCCCAAGCTTCGCCTCTACCTGCGGCGGCACACCGAGACTGCGGCGGGCCCTGAATTTCTGCTGAAGCCGTTCCCACCCCTGCTGAAATCGACCAAGGAAGCGTCCATGCCCCCTTCACCCGATGCAGCGCCAGGCGGCGATTCGTTGCAAGCCGCCGCCGACCACGTGCTGCTGCAGGTGCATGCGCCGCCGGCCGTGGTGGTCAACGCGGCGGGCGACATCGTCTACATCAGCGGGCGCACCGGCAAATACCTGGAACCCGCAGCGGGCAAGGCGAACTGGAACTTCCACGCCATGGTGCGCGAAAGCTTGCGCGAGCCCATTGCCAGCGCGCTGACGCAGGCACTTGCGAAGAACGAAACGGTGCAAGTCCGCGGCCTTCAGGCGGCCGAGGCTGGCGGCATGCAGGGTGTGGACGTGACCGTGCAGCCGCTGCAAGAGCCTGCGGCATTGAACGGCACAGCGATGATCGTCTTTCGGGATGTGGCAACACCGGTGCGCGGCCGCCGCCGCAGCGCGGCAGACGCCGTGGAAACCGTCCATGCTGCCGAACTGCAGCAATGCCAGGACGAAATTCAGAGCCTGCGTGAAGAAAACCGCGCCTCCAGGGAAGAGTTGCAGTCGGCCAACGAGGAACTGCAGAGCACCAATGAAGAGCTGCAGTCGGCCAACGAAGAATTGACGACGTCCAAGGAAGAGATGCAGTCGATGAACGAGGAACTGCAGACGGTGAACGCCGAGATGCAGTCCAAGCTCGACGACCTGGCGCTGGCCCAGAGCGACATGAAGAGCCTGCTGAACAGCACCGAGATCGCGATGCTGTTTCTGGATCAGAACCTCAACGTGCGCCGCTTCACCGACCGCGCCGCCAAGATCATCAGCCTGCGCGAAAGCGACATCGGCCGGCCGCTGAGCGACCTGACCACCAGCCTGCAATACCCGGCACTGAACGACGATGCGCACGAGACGCTGCGCACGCTGGTGTTCTCGGAAAAGCAAATCCAGACCAGCGACCAGCGCTGGTTTTCGGTGCGCATCATGCCGTACCGACGCCTGGACAACATGATCGATGGCGCGGTGATCACCTTCGTCGACATCACCGCCACGAAGCAGGTCGAAGCGACGCTGCGCAAGGATGCGGATGCTTGAAAGTGACGCGGCTTCTTTCCGCCGTGCAGATTGCGTGCAGCCACCACGACCTGTGGGTTCGCCATCGCACAGACGGCCGGCCGGCCGAGAGAGAGCATGCACGATGACAATACCTCCTGCAATCAGCTCCGCTCGCAACATCCTGATCAGCATCGAGCACCACACCGCGTGATCCGTTCCCAGACGTTGAGCCCGAACATGTTCATCCGCGCCATCGGCACCGCCACGCCGCCGACGCGCTACACGAAAGCCGAGTGCCTGACCGCCTTCGAGCAGTCGGAATGGCTGGGCCGTCTGGACGCGCGGTCGCACCTCATTGCACGCACGGTGCTGCAACGCGACAACGGCATCGATGCACGCCGCCTGGCGGTCGACACATTGGCCGAGGTTTTCCGCATCGACCCCGACACGCTGGCCAAGCGCTTTCTGGCCCACGCCCCGGGGCTGGCCGCCAGCGCCGCCACGCAGGCCTTGCAGCTTGCCGAGGTGGCGGTGCAAGACATCGACGCGGTGGTCGTCAGCACCTGCACCGGCTACCTGTGCCCGGGGCTTTCGGGCTACGTCGCCGAGCGCCTGGGCTTGCGCGCCGACATTCAGGCCTTCGACCTGGTCGGTCAAGGCTGCGCGGCCGCTCTGCCCAACATGCAGCTCGGGCGCGCCTTGTTGGCCAGCGGCGCCTGCGCGCATGTGTTGTCGGTGTGCGTCGAGGTCAGCAGCGCGGCGATGTACCTCGACAACGACCCCGGGGTGTTGATCAGCGCCTGCCTGTTCGGCGACGGTGCCGGCGCGGCGGTGCTGTCGCGTGAAGCACCCGCTGCCGGTTCGAGGCTCCGGCGCATCGGGTGGATCGACAACAGCTCGTTGCTGGACCCATCCCAACGCGACGCGCTCAAGTTCGAAACCCGCCAAGGCATGCTGCGCAATGTGCTGACACGCGCGGTGCCGTCGCTGGCAGCCGACCACGCCTTGCGCGTGATGCAGACCGTGCTGACACGCGCTGGCCTGAACAGCGGCGACATCGCGGGCTGGATGCTGCATGCCGGCGGACGCGACGTGCTGCAGGCGGTGGAACGCAGTTTCGAGCTGCAGCCGGCGGACTTGCGCTACAGCGCGGCCATGCTGCGCGAATACGGCAACCTGTCGAGCGCCTTCGTCTACTTCGTGCTGCAGGCGGCACTCGCCGACGACGCGCCCGACGGCTGGTGGTGGCTGTCGTCCTTCGGCGCCGGCTTCAGCTGTCATGGCGCCCTGCTGCAGGTGCAAGGATGAGCCGAACGCTGGGCCACGCGATGGGCGTCAACCTGCCGCGCACCGTGCTGCCCGAAGTGCTGGATGGTCTGGCGGCCGATGACCTTGACGCCCAGCGCTCGCGCCGCGATCTGCAGCGTGTGCACCGCGCGATGGGCACGCGCGCCATGCTGCTGCGCGCATTGCGGGCGCTGCCGCTGGCGCGCGCCCGCAGCGCTTCGCCTGTACCTTTGCGCGTGCTGGAACTGGGTGCGGGCGACGGCAGCCTGATGCTGGGCGTGGCGCGCTCTTTGCAAGGTGAGTGGCCGCCGGTGGCCATCACGCTGCTCGATCGCCTGCCGCTGCTGACGGCGGCCACCGCGGCGCAGTACGCACTGGCGGGCTGGACCGCCACGGCCGCGGTCGATGACGCACTCGATTGGGCAAGGCGCGCCAACGACGAGCGCTCGTCGGGGCAGACCGCACCGCGTTTTGACCTCATCGTGGCCAACCTCTTCCTGCACCACTTCCAAGGCGCTGAACTGGCCATGCTGCTGGCAGCGGTGGCCGGCAGCAGCGAGCACTTCGTCGCCTGCGAGCCGCGCCGCGCCTGGCTGGCCTGGGCCGGCAGCCACCTGGTGGGTGCACTGGGCGCGAACGCAGTGACGCGGGAAGACGCGGTGCTGAGCGTGCACGCCGGCTTTCGCGGCCGGGAACTGCAGGAAATCTGGCCGGCACCAACAGGCTGGCATCTCTCGGAGGAAGGCGCTGGCTTGTTCAGCCACTGCTTCGTCGCATCGCGAACCGCAGGCTCCGACAGGAAGGCGCGTTGATGCAGACCCGCTTCGACGCACTCATCATCGGCGCCGGCCCTGCAGGCAGCAGCGCGGCCATCCTGCTGGCCACGGCGGGCTGGCGGGTGGCCATTATCGAAAAGCAGGCGTTCCCGCGTCGCAAGGTGTGTGGCGAATGCGTTGCCGCCAGCAATCTGCCCCTGCTGGAAGCCCTGGGCATCGGCGTCGACTTCGCAGCCCAGGCCGGGCCGGAACTGAAACGCGTGGCGGTGATGCACGGC
>JBBSCV010000148.1:0-9510 GCA_038249925.1 Burkholderiales bacterium | reverse complement strand
CCGCGCTCGGCGAGCCGGGGGTTTCAGCGGCTGCGACCACGCCGCGCGGGGCTCAGCGGTCGATGATCAGCCAGAGCCGCGCGATGTCGGCAGCACCGTCGGTGCCCTTCACGCTGCGCAGGGTCTGCGCGCCGGCGGGCTTGGTCTTGGGTGACTGCAGCTGGGCCAGGCCCAGGCGCAGCTTGGCGTCCTCGGGACGCTTCAGCTTGCCCTTCTTGATGCCCTGCTCGATGAACTGGATGCCGCGATCGACCTCACCGAAGGCCACGTACGACATGCCGACTCGCACCAGGCCGTCGCCGTCCTTGAGCCCCGCGGCATCGGTGGCCAGACCCGCCAGCTTGCCCTTCATTTCGCCTTCTTCCTTGGCGGCCAGGTCGCGCAGGCGCTGGTGGCGCGCGGCCTCGGCGCCGGTGCCCATCACGCCAGCCTTGTAGCCCTGATCCACCACACGCGTGGCTTCGGAAGGCAGCCCTTGCTGCATGGCCAGCTGGGCCAGTTCCATGTAGTCATCGGTCTTCGTCAAGGTGCCACTGGCCAGGCGCAGGCGCAGCACATCGATGGCGAAGCGGTCGCCGAAACCGCTCTTGCGCGGCAGCCGGCCGAGGTAGAGGTTCCAGTATTCCTTCTTGGGGTAGTAGGCCAGCAGCTTTTCCAGCGTGTTGCCGTAACCGCTCAGGTTGCTGGTGCGGTTCTGCGCATCGGCCAGCCGCAGCAGGTCGCCTTCTTCAGGGCGGCGACCGGCTTGTTCGGCTGAGGCGACGGCAGCACCGGCGTCCCGCGCGATGGCGGCATAGTCGCCGCTGACGCTTTGCAGATAGGTCTGCATCTGCCTGATGGAACCGCCGTTGTTGCCTGCGGCGATGGCCTTGTTCATCCACTCGGTGGCCTTGCCGTTGTTGCGCTGCTGGGCGTAGGCAGAGGCCAGTTGCTCGGCGTACTGACCGAGCTGCGCGCCGCTGGCACGGCCGGCCAGCGATTCCAGGGCCTGGATGGCGGTGGCCGTATCGCCGGCGCGCTGGGCCGCCGCGGCCTTCATGCCGTCGATGGTTTGACGTTCAGAGGCTGTAATGCCCGACACCCTCTCGGCTTCGCGCACCTTGGCCAGCGCTTCCTTGGCCTTGCCGGCCTTCAGGTAATCGCCAGCTTGCTGCAAAGGTTTGCCCACTTCCGGGCGCAGCCCTTGGGCCGATGCGGTGGACATCCAGCCCGCCAAGGCCAGGGCCAGCAGGGCCGAGGAGCCGGGCAGCAGCGCACGCAGGATCTTCATGGTTCTCGCAGGAAGTTTCAGGACAACATTCTGAGCATCAGAGGAACTGTTCGTTCCCCACGATGCCGATCTTGGTCACGCCCAGGCGTTGGGCCGTGGCCATGATCATCGCCACGTGCTTGTAGGTGACCAGCTTGTTCGGCCGCAAGTGCACCTCGGGTTGGTCTGCCCGGGCCGCGATGGCCATCAGCCGCTGTTCCAGCGCAGCGCGATCACCGACCTGGATGATTTCGCCGTTCCAGCCGATGGTGCCGTCGAAGTCGACGTCGATGCGCACGATCTCGGGCGGAATCGGTGGCGGTGCCGCGTTGTTCGGCACCGGCATGTTCATCTTCACCGCATGCGTCTGGATCGGAATGGTGATGATGAACATGATCAACAGCACCAGCATCACGTCGATCAGCGGCGTGGTGTTGATGTCGATCATCACTTCCTCGTCGTCGCTCGACGAACCTACGTTCATTGACATGTGCTTGATCCTTTTAACCGGGCCAGCCGCATCAGCCGCCGCCTTTTGGAGGAGGCTCGGTGATGAAGCCGACCTTGAAAATACCTGCGCGCTGACAAGCCACCACGACGCGACCCACAGACTCGTAGCGCACTTCGCTGTCGCCTCTGATGTGCACTTCGGGCTGCGGTTCCTTCACCGATTCAAGCTTCAACCGGTTCACCAGCGTCTCGATGTCGGGCAGCCGCTCGGTACCCCAATAGATGCCGCCGTCGCGGTCCACCGCCACCACGATGTTCTCGGGCTTGGTGATGGTGGGCAGGTTGCGCTCCTTGGGCAGTTCCAGCGGGATGCTCTGCGTGATGACGGGAACCGTGATCATGAAGATGATGAGCAGCACCAGCATCACGTCGACCATCGGGGTCGTGTTGATGGTGTTGTTCAGCTGCTCTTCTTCGCTGGAGCTGGCTCCGACTTGCATAGCCATGGCGGCTCCTCGTGTGGCGCGTGTCGATGGGTAGCAGGTCTGGCGCTCAGCGCTTGCCCGAGAGCAGCACGTTCTGCAAATCGCCAGCGAAAGCGCGCGTCTGGTCGAGAATTGCCTTGTTGCGGCGCACCAACCAGTTGTAGCCGATCACCGCAGGCACGGCGACAGCCAGACCGAAGGCGGTCAGGATCAGGGCGGCGCCCACGGGGCCTGCGACCTTGTCGATCGATGCCTGGCCGCTGAGGCCGATCTTCACCAGGGCTTCGTAGATGCCCCAGGTGGTGCCGAAAAGACCGATGAACGGAGCCGTCGAGCCCACCGTGGCCAGCAGCGCCAAACCGCTGGACAAGCGGCTTTGCACGTTGCCCACCGCGCGCTCGATCGACATGCCGATCCAGGTGTGCTTGTCGATCACCTCGACCATCGTGCCTTCGTGATGGTCGCTGGCCTTGATGCCCTGCTCGGCGATGAAGCGCGATGCGCTGCCTTCTTCCAGCGCAACGACACCGGCCTTGATGCTTGCAGCCTTCCAGAAAGTTTCAGAACCTTCGCGGCCGCTCTTCAGCATGGCGCGCTGCTCGAACAGCTTCACGAAGATCACGTACCAGCTCGCGATCGACATGATGACCAGGATGATCAGCGTGCTGCGCTTGACCCAGTCCGAAGACTCCCAGCTGCCACGCAGGCCGAACGGGTTGTCCACCGCTTCGGTGGTGACGGCCGGCGCCGCGATGGCCGGGGCCTGGGCAGCCGGCTGCTCGGCCGGGGCTGCAGTGGTGGCGGGCTCGGAAGCGGCCTGGGCGAGTGCGCTCAGTGGCAGGCTGAAAGACAGAACAAAGCCGGCCAGCAAGGCCGCCAGCGACTTCGTCGCCCACGAGCGGGTGTTGGTGATGTGTTGCATGGTCATGTGACTCCAAAGGAACGGACTCGCGCGGCGCTCCTGCCGCACTCGCGGGAAAAAACGAAAACCTGGAAGGAAGCTTCAGTCAAGCTTCCAGACGTACTCGACGTCGAAAGACGCACCCACGGGCTTGCCGTTCACATCGGCGCCAGCGGTGAAGCGGCATTCCTTCAGCTTGGCCAGCGCCACGCGGTCAAGCATCTTGTGCTCGCGGGTCGAACCGGCCGAGCGAACGATGGCTGAGTCGGTGAGGCGTCCGTCGGGGCCGATGGTGAAACGCACGACTGTCGTACCTGTCGCTTCGGCGCGCTGGGCAGCGGGCGGGTAATCCTCGCCTTTGGGTGCGCAGGCACCGGCGTTGGCGATCGCGGGCTTGGCGTTGACACGTGCGGGCGCTGGCGGCGCCGGCGGAGCTGCAGGCGCCGGTGGCGGCTGAATGAAGACCGGGGGCGCAGGTGGCGGCGCGACCGTGGTCGTCGTGATGGTCGGCGCCGGCGTCGGCGGCGGGTTCACGTTGACTTCCGGGGGCGGCACGAACGACGGCGGCGGCGGCGCAAACTTCGGTGGCGGCGGCAGGTTCTCGGGAGGCGGGGGCTCTTCCTGCTTCACCTCTTCGATGATCTTGGTCTCGATCGGTCCCTTGATCACTTCGATCAGCCGCTGCCCCATGCCGTTGACCAGAGCCCAGGCGAGAACCGCATGCAGCGCCAGCACGAAGCTGATGCCGAACAAGTGCTTGGTCGGGTTGCGTTGTTGTTCGCCGAAATCCACTCAGTCCTCCAGCCAGCCGTCGCGTTTACGAAGAAGCGCGATGGCCCGGTGTAATCAAACTACAGCCTTTGGGGGCTGCCCCGTGTCGATGCAGCCAAGGCGCGGGACTATATCGCGAAGCGAGGGTCCTCCTAACCGGGTCCGCACCCTATACGAGGGGGCCGGAATCAGGTAGCTCGCCCACCCACCCGGCAGTCTTTGCAAGAACGAGGCCAGCCCCGTTCGAGCTGTCATTCAGCACCGTGGCAGCAGGCTCATCAACTGCAAGACGGCCTGCTGCTTCGCACCGTTTTGGTCGCAGGCCACGCGCACCTGCACCGGCGTCGAGCGCAGCCATGTCAGCTGACGTTTGGCCAGCTGACGCGTGGCGGCGAGGGTGGCCTCGCGCAGGCCGCAGAGCTGCCCGCTGTCCAGCGCCGCCCAGGCCTGCCGGTAACCCACGCAGCGCATCGAAGGCAGTTCAGGGCGCAGGTCGCCGCGCGCGCGCAAGGCCTGTACTTCGGCCAGGAAACCGGCACCCAGCATGGCGTCGAAACGATCGGCGATGCGCGCATGCAGCCAGGCGCGCGAGAGCGGCTCCAACGCCACCAGCGGCAGGCTCGCGGCCCAGGCCTGCTGGGCCGCGTCGGCACTGCGACCACGCTGCCAGCTCGACAGCTGCCGACCGCTGACCCGCCACACTTCCAGCGCGCGCTGCACACGCTGCGCGTCTGCGGGTGCCAGGCGCGCCGCAGTGGCCGGGTCTACCAGCGCCAGTTCGGCGTGCAGCGCAGGCCAGCCGCGTTCGGCCGCCTCCTGGTCCAGCGCCGCACGCACGGCGGGGTCGGCCGATGGCATCTCGTCCAGTCCATCGCGCAAAGCCTTGTAGTAAAGCATCGTGCCCCCCACCAGCAAGGGCAAGCGGCCGCGCGCGTGAATCTCGTCGATGAGCTGGCGGGCATCGGCCACGAAGCGTGCCGCGCTGTAGGTCTGCAGCGGGTCGAGGATGTCGATCAGATGGTGCGGCACGGCGGCACGCTCTGCGGCGCTGGGTTTCGCGGTGCCGATGTCCATGCCGCGGTAGACCAGGGCCGAGTCGACGCTGATGATTTCCAGCGGCACCTGTTCGGCCAGCGCCATGGCCAGCGCCGATTTGCCCGAGGCGGTGGGCCCCGTCAGGCACAGCGCACGCAGCTTCATGGGGCGGCGGCATTCTTCGTCTGTGCCTGCGCAGCGGCTTGCGCACGCGGCACCAGGGTCCAGGCCAGCAAGCAGGTCAACGCGGCCCAGAAGCCCAGGCCGTAGGCCAACGGGCGCACCGTGCCGTCCAGCGCCACGCCCAGCCAGCGCCCGATGCCGAAGGCCACCAGCGCCAGCACCAACCCGGCCAGCGCCGACGCGGCACCCGCAGCCTGCGGGAAGGGCCCCACCACACCGGCCTGTCCGCAGGGCTGGTGAATGCCGTGGCCGAAGGCGTAGAGGCACTGCGGCAGCAGCACGGCCCACAGCGACTGCACACCGACCGCGGCCGCACCGGCGACGACGACGCCTGCAGCCAGCGTGAAGCCGCCGCCACGCACCACCGCGCCCGCCATGCCGTAGGCGACGATCCAGCGCCTGCACACCACGGTGCCGGCCAGGTAGCTGAGCGAGCCCAGGGCCATGGCGCCGCCGTAAGCCAAGGGCGTGAGCCCCAGCACATCCATGTAGATGAAGGACGAGCCCGCCAGCAGCGTGAACAAGCCGCCGTAGGTGCAGGCCACGAGCAATGTCCAGGCGCGAAAGACGCGGTTTCGGGCAATGGCCGCCCAGGTGCGCAACAGGGGCCCCAGTCGGGTCGCCTGCGGCTGTTGGCGGGCCAGTGTTTCGGGCAGACGCCAGGCGACGAAGATCAGCGTCAGCGCAGACGCAGCCGTCACCACAACCAGCGGCCCGCGCCAGCCGAAAGCCCACGCGCTGGCACCCCCGGCCAGCGGGCCGATGAGGGCAATGACACCCAGACCCGAGAGCGCCAGCGCCATCACCTGCGCGCCTTCTGCGGGCTCGTAGAGGTCACGCACGATGGCACGCGCGCACACCACGGCGGCGGCCAGCGCAGCGCCCTGCAGAACGCGCCACAGCACCAGAGCCTCGATGCTGCTGGTCAGGGCGCAACCCGCGCTGGCCAGCGCGTGCAAGGCCAGACCAGCCAGCAGCACAGGGCGCCGGCCGATGCGGTCGGACAACGGCCCCCAGACCATCTGCGCCAGTCCGAAGGCCAGGATCAGCGCCGACATCGTGAGTTGTGCGCTGCTCATCGGCGCGCCCAATGCGGCCGTCAGCATCGGCAGCGCGGGCAGGTAGACGTCGGTGCTGATCGGCTGCAGGCCCAGCAGCAGTGCCAGCGCAAAGGCTGCCAGTAGCGGTGTGATGCGGGGCGGTGCGCTCGCTGCAGCGGCGGGTTGTGAGGGCATGCGAGCCGAGGTTATCAGGCGCCGAACGCGCTTCAGGCGGCGCTTCAGGTGGCACTTCAGGCAGTTCGTCGCAACGGCGTGGCCACGGCGGCAGCGCCGGGCATCATCGCGGCCATTGGAAACAGTCAGGAGCTTTGATGAGTTTTTGGAAGTACAGCCTGGCCGTGCTGGCCACGAGCAACATGCTGGGCGCAGTGCAAGCGCAAGCGCAAACGCAAACGCAAACGCAAACGCAAACGCAAACGCAAACGCAAGCCCAGGCCCAGGCCCAGGGGCAGATGTTCAAGGACACCGCGCTGCAGGCGCTGTACCAGGCCGATCGCTACGACGACTTGTTGCGCAGCGCCAACCAGCGCCTGGCCAGTCAGCCTGACGACGCCCAGGCCGTGCTGGCCGTGGCGATGGTGGCGTTGTCGCGCGACGATGCTGCGGCGCGCAAACAGGCGCTGCAGCGTGCCGAGGAATGCATGGAGAAGCAACCCAAGGCCGCGCCGTGTCACTACGCGCAAGGTGTCGTGCTGGGCGTGCAGGCCATGAGCGAGGGCATGCTCAAGGCCGCGCGCAGCGCTGGCACGGTGCGCACGGCGCTGACCACGGCGCACGAGCTGGAGCCCGCCTGGTACCCGGCGCGCGGCTCGCTCGTCGAGTTCTACCTGCTGGCTCCCGGCATGATGGGCGGCAGCACCAGCAAGGCTGCCGAGCTGGCACGTGCCGCGCCGGCACCCGAGCAGGTGCGCGCGCTGGAGGCGCGCATCGCGATGAACGAGCGCCGCTTCGACGAGGCGCTGAAGATGCTGATGGCGTTGCCTGCGGGGTTGTCACCAGCACTGGCCGAAGACGTGCGCGGCTGGGCGGTGCAGTGCGCTCTTGGCCTGACCAATGCTGGCCAGGCCTCCGCAGCACAGGCGCCGCTGGAAAAGCTGGTGCGTGATCACCCCGAGCACGCCGGCCCGGTCTACGCGCTGGCGCGTGTGCGTGCCGAAACCGGCGCCCACGAAGCGGCGCTGCAGCTGTACGACCAGGCGGCCAAGCTGCGTGGCGCCGAGACCATGCCGCTGGCCTGGCGCGTGGGCATCTCGCAGCAGCAGCTGGGGCGCACGGACGCGGCCAAGGCCTCGTTCCAGCGTTTCGTGGCCGCTGGCAAGGGCCAGAAGTCGTCATTGGAAGACGCCAGAAAGCGGCTGGCGCAACTGGGCGCCTGAATCCGCCTGAATCGGGCTCAGGCAGGTTGGACAGGGCGGGCTAGAACCGCTCGTCGTCGCGCAGATACCGCCACTGGCCAGGCGGCAGCGGGCCCAGCACCACGCTGCCAATGCGCACCCGCTTCAAGCCCAGCACCTGCAGGCCCACCGCCTCGCACATGCGGCGTATCTGGCGTTTGCGGCCTTCGCGCAGCACGAAGCGCAGCTGTTCTTCGTTTTGCCAGCTCACGCGTGCCGGGCGCAGTTGCACGCCGTCGAGCTCCATGCCGTGGCGCAGCCGTGCCATGTCGCGTTCTTCAAGGCCACCTTCGCGTGTGAAGGCCACACGCACCAGGTATTCCTTCTCGACGCGGGTTTCATCACCGATCAGGCGTTTGGCGATGCGGCCGTCTTGGGTCATCACGAGCAGGCCGGTGCTGTCGATGTCCAGCCGGCCGGCGGGCGCCAGGTGGCGCAAGTGGCCACCCTGGAATTCGATGCCGGAGTCGTCGCCTTCCCAGCGGTTGCCGCGTGTCACCAGTACCGACGCCGGCTCGTGGCCGTCCTCGGGCTGGCCGCTGACGTAGCCGATAGGCTTGTTCAGCAGCACCGTGACGCGGCGTGCCTGCTCGGCGCGGGCGCGCGCGTCGACCTCGATCACGGCATCGCTGCGCGCACGCTGGCCCAGCACCGCCAGGCGGCCGTCGACACGCACCCAGCCGGCTTCTATCCATTCGTCGGCCTCGCGCCGCGAAGACAGGCCACGGTCGGTCATCAGCTTGGCCACGCGCAGGCCATCGGCGTGCGGTGCGGCGGGTGCCGTGCGCGGCGCGGCGAGTGGCGCCGCGACAGGTGCTGCAGGCGGCAGTCTGCGCGGCGCAGCGGGCGCCCGCATGGGTGTTCGCAAAGCGGGCTGCCCGGGCGGCTGCGCGGGCCGCACAAGCGGCGGTGGTGGCGCGAGCCTCGGGGCTTGTGACGATCGCGGGGCTTGCGGCGCTCGCGGTGTCTGCGGGGTTTGCGGCACTTGAGGCACTTGCGGCACTTCGGCGGGCGGTGCATCAGGCGCCACCGTCTGGGGTGGCGACGGGGCTGGGGTGCGAGGCGCACCGTAGCCCCGCACTGGCGGCCGGTAGGGGTCTCGCACAGGGGCGCGCGGCTTCACGCGGAGCTTGGGGCGGTCTGTCATGGCGCCATTGGATCATGGGCCGCGCCGAGCCTGGCTGGCCCGGAAAGGCTATCGTGCCGCGATGCAACTCACGCCGGAGTTTTCTTGATGGCCAGTCGTTCCCGATGGATTGCGTTGGCGTCACAGCTCTGGTTTGCCCTGGCCCTGGCGCTGGCGCTCGGAATGGGGCTGGGGCTGGTGTCGGCGGCACGGGCCGCCCCACCGCTGCCGCCAGCGGTGCAGAAAGAACTGGACAGCGCGGTGATGGCCTACGAGTCCGGACGCCTCGCACCCGCGCGCCAGGCCTTCGAAACGCTGGCGCGGCGCCGTGTGCCGGCGGCCGAATACAACCTGGCCGTGATGCACCTGCGCGGTGAGTTGCCGAAGCCCAGCCTGACGCTGGCGCGCCGGCTGCTGGAACGTTCAGCGCAGGGCGGTTTCGTCACCGCACAGCTGATGCTCGGCCGGGCCTTCGAGAATGGCGACCTCGGCCCGCGCGACCTTCCTCTGGCCCACCGCTGGTACGAGGTGGCCGCCGAATCGGGCAGTGTCGAAGCCCAGGTGGCCATGGGCACAGCGCACTACCTGGGCCGCGGCCTGCCGAAAGACCCGGCGCGCGCGGCACACTGGTTTCTGGAAGGTGCCAAGGGAGGTGACATCGGCGCCATGTACCTGCTGGCGTCGATGTACGAACAAGGCGACGGCGTCCAGAAAGACCTGCGGCTGGCGCGCTACTGGTACGCCATCGCGGCACAGAACGGCGACGAGGCTGCGCCGGGCAAGGTCAAGCAGCTGGATGCCTTGCTGGCGGCAGTGCCCAGCTGAGGCCGGGCGCTGTCCCTGAGGCGATCGCTG
>JBBSCV010000147.1:0-9532 GCA_038249925.1 Burkholderiales bacterium | reverse complement strand
ATGCCGCGCGACAGCGCAAACCACACCAACAACACCGCCAGCGGCAGGATGATGAACTGCGGCAGGATCACGCCCTTGATGATTTCTGTGGCCAGCGTGCTGCGTTTGCCCAGGGTCTCGGCCACTTGCACCAGGGCCTCGCTGCGGGTGTCGCCCGGTGCCGGCGGCAGCCACAGATAGGCCACCCGCACCGGTTCATCGCCGATGCTGTCGTCGCGAAAGCGCACGCCTCCTTCTGGTGGCGGGTTCAGGTCTTCGCCGGGCACCGCAAGACCGGCCTCGCCGGCCAGCAGCTCGCCACGTCGGCCCAGCACCTGGTAGTAGCTGCGGTCGTCGTCGTCGACGCGTTTCAGCGTTGCCGCGGCACGTTCCAGTTCGGTGCGAACGCTGCCCACCGGCAGGTCGGCCGTGGAGGTCTGCACCGTGGCCTGGCGCGCCAGCGCACGCACCACGTCGGCCAGTTCACGGTCGTAGGGCCGGGCTGCGATGGCCTGGGCCACGACCCAGGTCAGCCCCAGGCTCATCGGCCACAGCAGCAGCAGCGGGGCGAGCATCCAGTCGAGGATCTCGCCGAACAGCGAGCGCCGCTCCCGGCGCGGTGCGCCTGCCGTCGCAGCGGGGGTGGGCGGCGCGGCGGCAGGCAAATCAGGCCGCGATCTTTTCCAGGCAGTAGCCCAGCCCGCGGACTGTCGCGATGCGCACCGGCCCCTGCTCAATTTTCTTGCGCAGGCGGTGGATGTAGACCTCGATGGCGTTGTTGCTCACCTCTTCGCCCCACTCGCACAGGCGTTCCACCAGCTGATCCTTGCTGACCAGCCGGCCGGCACGCTGCAGCAGCACTTCCAGCAGGCTCAGTTCACGTGCCGACAGCTCCACCATCTGGTCGTTGAGATAGGCCACACGGCCGGTGGCGTCGAAGGTCAGCGGTCCGTGCTTGAGAATGCTGCTGGCGGTGCCCAGACCGCGTCGCGTCAGCGCCCGGACGCGGGCTTCAAGCTCTTGCAGTGAAAACGGCTTGGCCATGTAGTCGTCGGCGCCCAGGTCGAGCCCCTTCACGCGCTGCTCCACGCTGTCGGCTGCGGTGAGGATGAGCACCGGCACGCTGCTGCCACGAGCGCGCATCTTGCGCAGCACCTCGAAGCCGTGCATCTTCGGCAAACCCAGGTCGAGGATGACGAGGTCGAACTCGTGGCCGGCGACGGCGGCATCGGCCTCGCTGCCTGTGCTGACCTGGTCGACCGCATAGCCGGCCGCGCGCAGCGAGCGCAGCAGTCCGTCGGCCATCACCTGGTCATCTTCTGCAATCAGGATGCGCATGGTCTTGTCTCCTGGGCTGGATTTTATGAAGCGGGTGTTCAATCACCCCACAGCGATCACCCTACAGAGGTGGCCCCACGGAGTTACCCCGAAATGACTGTACGCATATCCAGCTTTGTGCGCATAATCACGTCAACGAAGGAGACACCGATGGACGCACCCGTGAAAGCACTCAACACCGAAAAGGCCAAGGCCCTGCAGGCCGCGTTGGCCCAGATCGAAAAGCAGTTCGGCAAGGGCTCGATCATGCGCCTGGGCGAAGGCGAAGTCATCGAAGACATCCAGGTTGTCTCCACGGGCAGCCTCGGCCTCGATATCGCCTTGGGCGTCGGTGGCCTGCCGCGCGGCCGTGTGGTTGAAATCTACGGCCCGGAAAGCTCTGGCAAGACCACGCTCACGTTGCAAGTCATCGCCGAAATGCAGAAGCAGGGTGGCACGGCCGCCTTCATCGACGCCGAACACGCGCTGGACATCCAGTACGCGCAGAAGCTCGGCGTCAACCTGCAAGAACTGTTGATCAGCCAGCCCGACACCGGTGAGCAGGCGCTGGAAATCGTCGATGCGCTGGTGCGCAGCGGCAGCATCGACTTGATCGTCATCGACTCGGTGGCCGCGCTCACGCCCAAGGCCGAGCTCGAAGGCGAAATGGGCGACAGCCTGCCCGGCCTGCAGGCGCGGTTGATGAGCCAGGCGCTGCGCAAGCTCACCGGCACCATCAAGAAGACCAACACCATGGTCATCTTCATCAACCAGATTCGCATGAAGATCGGCGTGATGTTCGGCAACCCCGAAACCACCACGGGCGGCAATGCGCTGAAGTTCTACGCCAGCGTGCGCCTTGACATTCGCCGCACCGGCAACATCAAGAAGGGCGAAGAGATCATCGGGTCCGAGACCAAGGTCAAGGTCGTGAAGAACAAGGTCAGCCCGCCCTTCAAGGTGGCCGAGTTCGACATCCTCTACGGTGAGGGCATCAGCCGAGAAGGCGAAATCATCGACATGGGTGTCGAGGCGCGCATCCTGGAAAAAAGCGGTGCCTGGTATGCCTACAACGGCGAAAAGATCGGCCAGGGCAAGGACAACGCCCGCGAGTTCCTGCGCGAGAACCCCGAAGTCGCGCGCGAGGTCGAGAACAAGGTGCGTGAGCACATGGGCATACCGCTGCTGAACGCCGAAGGCGGCGCGTAAACCTGCCGGGGTCGGCCACCCGGTCGCGCCCTCCACCACATGGGTTTCGGCGCCATTTCGGTCAAGGGGCGGGCGCTGCGTTACTTGTCGCAACGGGAGCATTCCCGCGTCGAGCTCGAACGTAAGCTCGCCCGCCATGTGCAAGACACCGAAGAGGCCTGCGCGCAGGCGCAGATTGCCGCGGCACTGGACGACCTGGCTGCCAAGGGCCTGCTGAGCGAGGCGCGCACCGCCGAGTCGGTGCTCAACAGCCAGGGGCGGCGCTACGGCGTTCGCCGCCTGAAGCAAACGCTGCAGGGCAAGGGTTTGGCGGCCGAGTTGGTGGCCAGCACCTTGCTGAGAGCGCGCGGCACCGAACTCGAACGCGCCCAGGAAGTGTGGCGCCGCCGCTTCGGCGCGCCGCCTGCTGACGTCGCCGAGCGTGCGCGGCAAATGCGGTTTCTCGCCGGTCGCGGTTTCGAGGGTGACGTGATACGGCGCGTGGTGCGCGGCGCTGAAGACGAGTACGGCGCCTGATCGAGCTTCTGATCGAGCGTCGGAATCGGCGTCGAAATGGACGCCCGATCATGCCGTTAACGCCACCTATCCTCCCCCGCCGCCGTCAGCGCTGTAAGCAACTGCTGCACAGCAGCATGCTAAATTCGCCGCCGCCGCGCTGCACCAGCGCCCAGCAGCGTCTGCTCCAGCCCCCACCAAGATGACTCTTCCGCAAGCGGCGCCCACGCGCCAGCTGAAGCACCGCCGCCAGATCGACGTGCAGGTGTTCCTGCGCGACGACGGTCTGTGGGAAGTGGACGCCACGCTCACCGACACCAAGACTCGCGTCGCGCACCTGGGCAGCGGGCCGCGCGAAGCCGGGGTTCCCATCCACGAAATGCTGTTGCGCCTGGTCGTGAACGCGCAGCTCGACATCCTCGAGGCCGGCTCCGAAACCCGCTGGATGCCGTACACCGGCCATTGCAACGAGCACGACGACGTCTACCAACGCCTGGTCGGCCTGAACCTGCTGAAGAACTTCCGGCTGACCTCGCGTGAACGTGTCGGCGGGGTTCTGGGTTGCACCCACATCACCGAATTGGCGCAGGTGCTGCCCACCGCCGTCGTCCAGGCCTTTGCCGGTGAAGTGATCGACACCCGCGGCAACACTGAAGGTGCCAGCAAGCCCTTCCAGATCGACCGCTGCCACGCGCTGCGCAGCGACGGCCCGGTCGTGCAGCAGTTCTATCTGCGCTGGTACCGCCCGGTGCCCAGACCTTGATTCACCCCGACATCACGCGCGAGCGAAGAGGAGCCCACCCATGAAGATCCACGAATACCAGGCCAAGGAACTGTTGCGAGCGCATGGCGTGCCCGTGCCTCGCGGCTACGCCGCTTTCACGGTGCGCGAAGCCCAGGAAGCGGCGCAGAAGCTGGGCGGCTCGGTGTGGGTCGTGAAGGCACAGATCCACGCCGGCGGCCGCGGCAAGGGCGGCGGCGTGAAAGTCGCGCGTTCGCTGGCTGATGTGGAAACCCTGTCGGGCGAGATCCTCGGCATGCAGCTCAAGACCCACCAGACCGGGCCCGAGGGCCAGAAGGTGCGTCGCCTCTACATCGAAGAAGGCGCCGACATCCAGAAGGAGTATTACGTCTCGCTGGTGACGGACCGCGCCACGCAGAAGGTGGCCTTCATCGCCTCCAGCGAAGGCGGCATGGACATCGAGGAAGTGGCGCACAGCACGCCCG
This sequence comes from Burkholderiales bacterium, assembly GCA_038249925.1. Classification (GTDB taxonomy): domain Bacteria; phylum Pseudomonadota; class Gammaproteobacteria; order Burkholderiales; family Burkholderiaceae_C; genus Rubrivivax. Next base: position 5,305 of record JBBSCV010000147.1, on the reverse strand, counting down.
AGAAGATCATCACCGAGTTCATCGACCCGCTCACCGGCCTGGGTGACGCGCAGGCGAAGAAGATTGCCGACGCCATCGGCCTGCCGGCCGACAGCACGGTGCAGGCCATCGACATCTTCAAGAAGCTCTACGCCTGCTACATGGACACCGACGCCTCGTTGGTGGAGATCAACCCGCTGAACCGCGACAGCAAGGGCGGCTTGATGGCGCTGGATGCCAAGTTCAACTTCGACCCCAACGCGCTCTTCCGTCACCCCGACATCGTGGCCTACCGCGACCTCGACGAAGAAGACCCGGCCGAGGTGGAGGCGAGCAAGTTCGACCTCGCCTACATCAGCCTGGACGGCAACATCGGCTGCCTGGTCAACGGCGCCGGCCTGGCGATGGCCACGATGGACACCATCAAGCTCTTCGGTGGCGAGCCGGCCAACTTCCTGGACGTCGGCGGTGGTGCCACGGCCGAAAAGGTCACCGAAGCCTTCAAGATCATGCTGAAGAACAAAGGCGTGAAGGGCATCCTCGTCAACATCTTCGGCGGCATCATGAAGTGCGACACCATCGCTGAAGGCGTCATCGCCGCCTGCAAGGCCGTCAACCTGAGCGTGCCGCTGGTGGTGCGCATGAAGGGCACCAACGAAGATCTCGGCAAGAAGATGCTGGCCGAAAGTGGCCTGCCCATCATCGCGGCCAACACCATGGCCGAAGCCGCCACCGCCATCGTGGCTGCAGTCAAGTAACAGGGGACATCACGCCATGAGCATCTTCATCAACAAGGACTCCCGCGTCATCACGCAGGGCATCACCGGCAAGACCGGCCAGTTCCACACCAGGGGCTGCCAGGCCTACGCCAACGGCATGGCGTGTTTCGTCGCCGGCGTGAACCCGAAGAAGGCCGGCGAGTCGTTCGAGGGCATTCCCATCCACGCCAGCGTCAAGGAAGCCAAGGCCGCCACGGGTGCGAACGTCAGTGTCATCTACGTGCCGCCCGCCGGTGCGGCCGATGCGATCTGGGAAGGCGTCGAGGCCGACCTCGACCTCGTCATTTGCATCACCGAAGGCATACCCGTGAAGGACATGCTGATCGTGCGCAACAAGATGCTGGCCAAGGAAGCTGCCGGCGGCAAGAAGACGCTGCTGCTGGGCCCCAACTGCCCGGGCCTGATCACGCCGGAGGAAATCAAGATCGGCATCATGCCGGGCCACATCCACCGCAAGGGCCGCATCGGCGTCGTCAGCCGCTCGGGTACGCTGACCTACGAAGCCGTGGCTCAGCTGACTGAAATCGGCCTCGGTCAGAGCACCGCTGTCGGCATCGGCGGCGACCCCATCAACGGCTTGAAGCACATCGACGTGATGCAGGCCTTCAACGACGACCCCGAGACGGACGCCGTGATCATGATCGGCGAGATCGGCGGCCCCGACGAAGCCGAAGCGGCGCGCTGGTGCAAGGCGCACATGAAGAAGCCCATCGTCGGCTTCATCGCCGGCGTCACCGCACCGGCCGGCAAACGCATGGGGCATGCGGGCGCGCTGATCAGCGGCGGCGCCGACACGGCAGACGCCAAGCTGGCCATCATGGAAGAGTGCGGCTTCACCATCACCCGCAACCCGAGCGAAATGGCGCGCCTGCTGAAGGCCTTGCTCTGACGCCAGCGGCGGGCCAGGCGCTCTGCGCTGGTGTTTCCCGCAGTGGGCCGCGTGGCCTGCTGCAGGCGCTGTAGTTCCTACAGTCGGCGCGCGACGGGCGCCGACTACACTTTTCGGCCCCACCAGACACAGCCAAGCCGCAGGAAACCGCTTCCGATGGAACAGTTCATGACGCCCGATTTCTGGATCGCGGTCGGGCAGATCATCATGATCGACATCCTGCTGGGCGGCGACAACGCGGTGGTCATCGCGCTGGCCTGCCGCAAATTGCCGCCCGCGCTGCGCACCAAAGGCATCATCTGGGGCACGGCAGGCGCCATCGTCCTGCGGGTGATCCTGATCTTCTTCGCGCTCACGCTGCTGGCCATTCCCTACCTGAAGATCGTCGGCGCGCTGCTGTTGTTGTGGATCGGCGTCAAGCTGCTGGCGCCCGACGAAGACGGCCATGGCGACGTGGCGGCGTCAGACAAGCTCATCGCCGCCATCAAGACCATCATCGTCGCCGACCTGGTGATGAGCGTCGACAACGTCATCGCCGTGGCCGGTGCCGCAGAAAGCGCGGGCGGCGACCACAAGATGCCGCTGGTCATCTTCGGCCTGCTGGTCTCCATCCCCATCATCGTGTGGGGCAGCCAGCTCGTCATCAAGCTGATGGACCGTTTCCCGATCGTCATCACCATCGGCGGCATGTTGCTCGGCTGGATCGCCGGCACGATGGCCGTCACCGACCCTGCCGTGCTGGGCTACATGCCCACGCTGCCCATCGAGCGTGCCGGCGCGCTGCCCGAAGTGGTGGCCACGCTGCGCTACGGTGCTGGCGTCGCGGGCGCCTTGCTGGTGCTGGGCATCGGCATGGTGGTGAAACAACGGCGCGCGCGCAGCGCCGCCTGACAGCCTGCGCCTTGATGCAGGAAGGCTGGCTTCTCGGGCAAACCGTCGCCGGCTTCCGCCTGCAACGCGCCCTTGGGCGCGGTGCGCACGGTGAGGTCTACCTCGCTGAAGCTGCCACCGGTGGGCCGGTGGCTTTGAAGCTGGCCGAGGTGCCCTCCGGCGAGGCCACCAAGGCGTGGAAAGAGCACTTCCTGTCGGGCGCGCGCACCGCGCAACGGCTGGTTCATCCGGGCATCGTGGCCGCGCACGGTGCTGGCATCGAAGGCCGCCTGGCCTGGCTGGCAATGGAACTCGTGCCCGGTGGCGACCTGGCGCGCTACACCGCAAGCCATCGCCTGCTGCCCGAGGGGCTCGTGTTGATGTTGGGCCAGCGCATCGCACGCGCGGTGGCCTACGCCCACCGGCAGGGCGTGGTGCACCGCGACCTGAAACCGGCCAACGTGCTGGTGCACCTGCCCGGCCAAGTCGTGAAACTGGCCGACTTCGGCCTCGCACGCGCCGAAGATGCGGCCCAGACCGGCACCGGCATCGTCGTCGGTTCGCCGGCCTACATGGCACCCGAACAGCTGGCCGGCAACGTGCCGTCGCCGTCAACCGACCTCTATGCCCTGGGCGTGATGCTGTATCAGCTGCTCAGCGGTCGGCTGCCGCACGATTCACCGTCGATGGGCGAACTGCTGCGCCAGGTGGCCACAGAGCCTGCGCTTGACCTGCGCGAGCTGGTGCCCGACATTCAGCCTGGCCTGGCGGCACTGGTGGCCCGCCTGCTGGCCAAGCAGCCGAACCGGCGCCCTGGCGACGGTGATGCCCTGGCCGCCGAGCTGCAGGTGCTGGCGCAACAACTGGCGCCGCAACTGACGCACCAGCTCGCGCAGCAACTCGCGCAGCAATTGGCAGACAGCCCGGGCGCAGCGGCAGAGGCGGCCGCGTCGGCGTCCTCGGCCTTGGCGGCTGGGCAGAAGACCCAGATTTCCGATGCACAATCATTGGGCACTCCACTCCGCGCCCCGACGAATCTACCCGTGCCCACAATGATCGAGCTTTTTGCGGCGGTGGACCCCGGCCGGGCGCGCAGCAACAACGAAGATTCGGTGGCCACCGACGACGGCGTCGCGTTGGCCGTGCTGGCCGATGGCATGGGCGGCTACAACGCCGGTGAAGTGGCCAGCAACATGGCCACCAGCTTCATCCAGACCGAACTCGGGCGCTGGCTGCGCGAAGCCAGCAAGCAGGCCAGCGACGCCGAAGTGCGGCGCGCCATGGACATCTGCGTCGACAACGCCAACCGCGCCATCTTCAACGCATCGAACAGCAACCCGCAGTACGCCGGCATGGGCACCACGCTGGTGCTGGCCGTGTTCCGCGACGACCGCCTGCTGCTCGGCCATGTGGGCGATTCACGCTGCTACCGCATGCGCGCCAGCAGGCTGCAGCAGATCACGCGCGACCATTCGCTGCTGCAAGAACAGCTGGATGCCGGGCTCATCACGCCAGAACAGGCGGCCTTCTCGTCGAACAAGAACCTGGTGACGCGCGCCGTGGGCGTGGAAGATTCGGTGATGCTCGAAACGCATCAACACGACGTCGAGCCGGGCGACCTGTTTCTGCTGTGCTCTGACGGCTTGTCGGACATGCTGGACGACGCGGCGATTGAGCAGGTGTTGCAGACGCACGAATCGCTGGAATCAAGCGGGCAGGCCTTGATTGCTGCGGCCAACGATGCGGGCGGAAAGGATAATATCTCCGTCATCCTGGCTCGCACCTCGGGTGGTGCGAGCGCGCCGGCATGGTCTTGGTGGCCGTTCCGGCGATAAGAAAACAGGCCCGGGCGAACGTTACTCAGGCAGAACACAGACGCCGCAGGCGCTTTGGCTGCTGCGGTCGGCAGAAGATGGAATCGAGGGCAGGCATGGGCAAGTTGGTGGTATCGCTGGACGGTGTGGTCATCAAGGAAGTCCAGATCACCAAGGACAAGACCACGCTCGGGCGCCGTCCTTACAACGACATCGTCATCGACAACCTTGCCGTCAGCGGTGAGCATGCCGTGCTGCAGATGGTGGGCGCCGACGTCTTCATCGAAGACCTGAACAGCACCAACGGCACCTACATCAACGGCAAGGCCATCAAGAAGCAGCTGCTGACGCACAACGACACGGTCGAGATCGGCAAGTACAAGATCAAGTACCTCGTCGACGAGAGCGGCGAGTACGAGAAGACCATGATCATGCGGCCGGGCAGCACAGCCTCTGCCCACGGCGGCGCGCCCACCATGCCTTCGCCCAGCTATGCCAGCACGCCTTCGAACTTCGGTGGGCTGCACAACCTGCCGCCCCCGCCGGTGATGCAGCCGGCCTCGATCAAGGTGCTGAACGGCGCCGCTGCCGGGCGTGAGGTCACGCTGACCAAGGTCGTCACCACCGTCGGCAAGCCCGGCGTGCAGGTGGCGTCCATCACCAAGCGGCCCAACGGCTATGCCTTCGCCCATGTGGAAGGCGCCACGCGCCCCAGCATCAACGGCGTGCCGCTGGTGGGTGACTCGGCACCGCTGCGCAACGGCGACGTGATCGAGCTCGCCGGCACGCAGATGCAGTTCATCTACCGCTAAGCTCGTTCGGCTTCGGGTCATTCTCCGGGGCCGTTCTTCGAGGCCATTCTCCGGGGCCGTGACGGCCTTCACGCCCACGCGAAACGGTTTGCTGCAGCAGGCAGCAAAAGTGCCAACAGCCCTTGCGGCGCGGGGCCTCGCGCCTCAGCATGAATGCCCTGT
>JBBSCV010000146.1:0-9535 GCA_038249925.1 Burkholderiales bacterium | reverse complement strand
CTTCATCGGCTGGCAGTGGCAGCAGTCGCCACAAGGCTTGATGCCGACCCAGGGGTCGACGCACATCGGTTCAGACCGTCATCGCGACGACGACGACTGAGCCACCGGCGTTGGCGCTTGGAACCTGGTGGGGACGACGACCCGTCGCGTTCACCGCGGCAGGCCCAACCCCACCGCGGTGATGCGGCCCTCGGTCATCTCTCGCACCGCCAGCGTGGCGGCGCCCAGCGCGACGGCATCGCCCACCACCGGCGGCCGCTTCAACGCTTCGACCATCCACGCCGCTACCGGCAACTCGGCATCGGGCGGCTCGGGCAGCCCGTAGAACGCGCACACGTCTGCCAAGGGCAACTGCGGGTCGAGAGCGAAATCTCGAAATACGGCGCGTGCTGCGCGTTCGTCGTCGGGCTCTGGCAAGGCCACACCCAGGCGGCGCGCCAACCAGCCGATGGTGCCGCCCTGCACCAGCAACGACGCGAGCACCACGACAAACGCCACGTCGAACAGCAACGCCGCATGCGGCGTGCCGGCCAGCAGCGGGAACATCGCCAGCACGATGGGCACAGCGCCGCGCAACCCCACCCAGGCGATGAAGGTGGTTTCGCGCGGCGTGAAGCGAAACGGCAGCAGACACAGCCACACCGCCAGCGGCCGCGCGACGAACATCAGCACGGCCGCCACACCCAGCGCCGGCCCCAGCGACTCCAGCAACCGAGAAGGCGTGGCCAGCAGCCCGAGCAACAGGAACATGCCCGCCTGGGCCAGCCAGGCGTAGCCGTCCAGCACTGGCAGCGTGGGTGCCACCGAGGCGACGGCGCGGTTGGCCATGACCAGCCCGAACAGGTATACCGCCAGGAAGCCCGAGCCCCCTATCAAGCCTGCGCCAGCAAAAACTGCAAGCCCCCCAGCCACCACCAGCAGGGCCAGCACACCGCCCCCGGCATCGCGCGAAGAGACCCGGTTCAGCAATGCCGCGCCGGCCACGCCGCTGACCACACCCACCAGCGCACCCCAGCCGAACTGCTGCACGAAACTGAGGGCCAGCGTGGCCGCGGCACCGGCTTCTCCTTGCGTTGCGGGCGCGGCGCTGGCCGCCAGCAAGGCGATGAAGGCCAGCGTCAGATAAACGGCCATGGGGTCGTTGACACCCGATTCGATCTCCAGCGTGGCCGCCACGCGTTCGTTCAACGTCACGCCGGAACGGGTCAACAGCGCAAACACCGCAGCCGCGTCGGTAGAGCCCACGATGGCCCCGAGCAGCAGCGCGGTGCCCCAGTCAAGCCCCAGCATGGCCACTGCAGCGGCCGCGGTGATGCCCGCGCTCAACAGCACACCCACCGTGGCCAGCATCGACGCCGGCCGCAGACCGGTGCGAAATGTCGAGAAAGAGGTGCGCAGGCCACCGTCCAGCAAGATCACGGCCAAGGCCACGTTGCCGACCCAGAAGCTCAGTCGCACATCGTTGAAGACATAGCCGCCCGGGCCATCTTCACCGGCCAGCACGCCCGCGAGCAAGAACACCAGCAGGAAAGAAAAACCGATGCGCGCGGAGAAAAGGCCCGCCAGCACGCTGCTGAAAACCAGCACCGCCGCGGTGAGCAAAGGGAAGTTGAGAAAGTCCACCCGCGCAGTATCTCCGGAGGCACAACCCTCCGCCGCGCCTCTCGTTCAGGGTGTGATGGCGATCTTGAGCACGCCGTCGCGCTGGTGGCTGAACAGGTCGTAGGCGGTTTCGATGTCGTCGAGCTTGAAGCGGTGCGTCACCATCGCGCCGAGGTCGACCCGCCCGCCCTCGATGACCGACATCAGGCGCCGCATGCGTTCCTTGCCGCCCGGGCACAGCGTGGTCACGATCCGGTGGTTGCCCAGGCCGGCAGCGAATGCGCCCAGCGGTATCGTCAGATCGGTGGAATAGACCCCCAGGCTCGACAGCGTGCCGCCCGGGCGCAGCACGCGCAGGCAGGCCTCGAAGGTCTGCTGCGTTCCCAGGGCCTCGATGGCGACATCGACGCCGCGCCCCGCCGTCAGCCGCATGATCTCTTCGACAGGGTCGACGCGACTGGCGTCGACGACGTGGTCGGCGCCCATGCGGCTTGCCATGCCCAGGCGCGCTGACAACTTGTCTACGCCGATGACGACGCTGGCGCCGCTGAGCTTGGCGCCTGCTGTCGCGCACAGGCCGATGGGGCCTTGCGCGAACACCGCCACGATGTCGCCGATGCGGATGCCTGCGCTCTCTGCGCCGCTGAAGCCGGTGGACATGATGTCCGGACACATCAGCACCTGCTCGTCGGTCAAGCCATCAGGCACCGGCGCCAGGTTGGCCATGGCGTCGGGTACCAGCACGTACTCTGCCTGGCAGCCGTCGATGGTGTTGCCGAAGCGCCATCCGCCCATCGCCTTCCAGCCGTGGGGCGTGCCGGCACCGTCTTGCGAGCAGGTGCCGCACAGGCAGGCATTGCTCCAGCCGCTGGGTGTGATGGCCCCGGCGATGACGCGCTGCCCTTCGCGGTAACCCTGCACCGACGAGCCGAGCTTCTCGATCACGCCGACCGGTTCATGACCGATGGTCAGGCCCTTGGCCACCGGGTACTCGCCTTTGAGGATGTGCACGTCGGTGCCGCAGATGGTGGTGGTGGTGACCCGCATCAGCGCATCGAGCGGCCCGACATCCGGAATCGGCTTGTCCTCGAGCACGATGCGCCCGGGTTCCACAAAGACTGCTGCTTTCATCATGCTCATGTCGGTCTCCAGAAATGCGTCCATGCGGCAATTCGTGAATGCGTCGATGCGCCAATGCACCCCGGCCGCCGGCCAACGCATCGCCTTTCATTCTCCGCACTCGAGGCAGGCGCGAATTGATGTCGGTCAACCGACCGCCAGTCGAAGCCTGCACGAAACTTGCACCGGACACTGGCGTGCGGGAACGTACAGACTTGCGCGCGCGGCAAGCTCGATCATGCTTTAGAAGTTGAGTCCAATCATCACGCTGCGGTCAAACGCGCGGCGCTCAACCCCAATGCGTCATCGACGCTCAGGAGCTTGCCATGTCTGAACTCTCGAACTTCTCGAACCCCTCGAGCCTCGTCAACCCGCCCGCGCCCGGCGGCATGGTCGAACGTGGTGGCAACGGCGCCCCCGTCCACCAGCAGCCGCTCACCGACCGCATGGCGCAGGGCGCGCATCACGCCATCGACCACATGGCCGACGCCGCAGCCCCGCAAATCGAACGCATGGAAGGCGCCGTGGCAGATGCGACCGGGCAGATCAGAGCCCAGGCCCGGCACGCGCGCGAAATGGGTGACGAATGGGCCGACAGCCTGCGCGCCACCGTTCAGCGCCACCCGCTGACGGCGTTGGTCGCGGCCGCCGGCATCGGCGCACTGATTGCCCGCATCGCTCGCAGCACGCGCTGACATTGCCGCGTTGCCGCGCCTGCGCCTCACGCGACCCCGCGCAGCAGGCGCGCCGTGTGGCGCGCGATCTGTTCGTCTTCCTGCGACGGCAACACACGCACTGCGCAGCGTGAAGCGTCGGCGCTGATCAGGCCCTGCCCGACGCGCTGGTTGCGTTCGGCGTCCAGCAAGACGCCGCACCAGCCCAGCGCGGCGCAGATGCCTGCGCGCACGGCGGCGTCGTTCTCGCCGATGCCGCCGCTGAAGGCGATGAGGTCCACCCCGCCCAGCACCGTGGCCTGGGCCGCAAGTTCCTTGGCCACGCCGGCGCAGAACATCTGCACGGCCAGCCGCGCATCGGCGTTGTTGGCTTCGGCCTCATGCAAACGCCGCATGTCGCCGGACAGCGCCGAGATGCCGAGCAGGCCCGACTGCTCATCCAGCAACTCTTGCAGTTGCACGGCGTTGCCCCCCACCTGGCGCAGCAGATAGACGAAGAGCCCCGGGTCCAGGTCGCCACTGCGCGTGCCCATGATCAGGCCGCCGTTGGGAGTGAGGCCCATGCTGGTATCGACGGAGCGCCCGCGCAGCACGGCAGTAACGCTGGCGCCATGGCCGAGGTGCGCTATCAACATCCGTTCGGGCAGACCCTGAGGCAGACTCTCGGATCCCCGGCGAGCCAGCTGAAACACGATGGACTCGCACGACACGCCATGAAAGCCGTAACGCCGGATGCCCTGCGCCTGAAAGCTTTTCGGAATCGGCAGCACGCGTGCAGCGTCGGGCAGCGTGGCATGAAAGGCGGTGTCCAAACAAGCCACTTCCGGCAGGCCGGGAAACAGCGCACGCGCCTGGCCAATGACCGCCAGCGAGGCCGGTGTGTGCAGCGGCGCGAAGCAGGCGGCAGCTTCGATCTGGCGCAGCACTGCTGCGTCGATGACGGTGTGCGCCTGCAGCGCCGGCCCGCCGTGCACGATGCGGTGGCCCACAGCCTGGGGCGCAGGCAGCCCGCCCGCGCGCAGCCGCTCGGTCAGCTCGCTGGTGTCATCCAACTGCCCCACCAGCAGCGCTTCGACTTCATCGCCCCCTGCGCCACCTGCGCCGCCTTCCACGTCCACGCGGTAGAGCCCGAACTTCAGCGACGACGAACCGCTGTTCAGCGAAAGCACGATCATGGCTTGCCCTGCCAGCGCCAATCGCGAACTTCCGGCAAGTCGTCGCCGTGTTCTGCGATGTAGAGCTTGTGACGTTCGATGCGCGCCCAGTAGCGCGCCGTCGCATGTTCGACCTCGCCGGCCAGCCGCGGAACGCGCCGCACGGCATCGAGCGCGAGCTGGTAGCGGTCGAGATTGTTCAGCACCACCATGTCGAACGGCGTCGTGGTCGTGCCCTCTTCCTTGAAGCCGCGGACGTGGATGTTGGCGTGGTTGTGCCGGCGGTAGCTCAGCTTGTGCACCAGCGACGGGTAGCCGTGGAAGGCGAAGATCACCGGGCGATCGGTCGTGAACATCGCATCGAAATCTCGATCATCCAGGCCATGCGGGTGTTCCGACGGCGGCTGCAGCGCCATCAGGTCGACGACGTTGACGACGCGGATGCGGATGTCCGGCACGTCTTCGCGCAGCAGCATCACGGCCGCCAGGCACTCCAGCGTGGGCACGTCGCCGGCGCAGGCCATCACCACGTCGGGCTCGATGGCTTCGGGCTTGTTGGCGGCATCGGCACCTTCAGTGCCAGCCCAGGCCCACACGCCCGCACCGGCGGTGCAATGGCGCACCGCAGCGTCCATGTCGAGCCACTGCCACGAAGGCTGCTTGCCGGCCACGATGACGTTGACGTAGTGGCGGCTGCGCAAGCAGTGGTCGGCCACCGAAAGCAGGCAGTTGGCATCGGGCGGCAAATAGATGCGCACCACGTCAGACGACTTGTTGGCCACGTGGTCCATGAAACCTGGGTCCTGGTGAGAAAGACCGTTGTGGTCCTGCCGCCAGACGTGCGAAGTGAGCAGGATGTTCAGCGAAGCGATGGGCGCGCGCCACGGGATCTTGCGGCTGACCTTCAACCACTTGGCATGCTGGTTGAACATCGAATCGATGATGTGAATGAAGGCTTCGTAGCAAGAGAACAGGCCGTGACGGCCGGTGAGCAGATAACCCTCGAGCCAGCCTTCGCACAGGTGTTCACTCAGCACCTCCATCACGCGGCCGTCGGGGCTGAGGTCGGTGTCGTTCGCCACCGTCTCGGCCATCCAGGCCTTGCCCGTAACCGCGTAGACAGGGTCGAGCCTGTTGGATGCGGTCTCGTCAGGGCCGAAGATGCGAAAGTTGGCGCTGGAAAGGTTCAGCCGCATCACCTCGCGCAGGAAGCCGCCCAGCACGCGTGTGGCCTCTGCCTCGACGGCGCCGGGGGCTGCAACCGCTACGGCGTGTTCGTGCAGGCGCGGCATCACCAGCGGCTTGAGCAACAGGCCGCCGTTGCTGTGGGGGCTGAAACCCATGCGGCGCCGGCCCGTGGGTGCCAGCTCGGCCAGCTCCTCAAGGAACTTGCCGTTTTCGTCGAACAATTCTTCGGGCCGGTAACTCTGCAGCCACGCCTGCAACTGCTGCAGATGCTCGGGCTGAGTAAATTTCGAGATCGGTACCTGGTGTGAACGCCAGGTGCCTTCCACAGGCAGGCCGTCGATCGTCTTCGGGCCGGTCCAGCCCTTGGGCGTGTCCAGAATGATCATCGGCCAGCGCGGGTATTCAGCCGGCTTCGCATCGGAAGCGCGCGCGTCGGCCTGAATGCGCCGGATGTGCGCCAGCGCCTTGTCCAGCGTGCCGGCCAGGCTCTGGTGCACCAGAACCGGGTCATCGCCAGAAACGAAGTGCGGCTCGTAGCCGTGGCCGTGCATCAGCTCGAAGAGCTCGCTGCGGCCGATGCGCGCCAGCACCGCGGGGTTGGCGATCTTGTAGCCGTTGAGGTGCAGGATGGGCAGCACCGCGCCGTCGCGCGCCGGGTTCAAGAACTTGTTGGCTTGCCAACTGCCCGCCAGCGGCCCGGTCTCGGCTTCGCCATCACCCACCACGCAGGCGACGATCAAGCCGGGGTTGTCGAATGCCGCACCGTAGGCATGGGCGAGTGAATAGCCCAGTTCGCCGCCTTCGTGGATGGAGCCCGGGGTTTCAGGCGCCACATGGCTGGGGATGCCGCCGGGCCATGAGAACTGGCGGAACAGCCGCCGCATGCCGCTGCGGTCGCGCTCGATGGCGGGGTAGTGCTCGGTGTAGCTGCCTTCGAGGTAGGTGTTGGCCACGATGCCCGGTCCGCCGTGGCCCGGGCCGACGACGAGCAGCATGTCCAGCCCATGCGCCTTGATCAGTCGGTTCAGGTGCACATAGATCAGGTTCAAGCCCGGCGTGGTGCCCCAGTGCCCGAGCAGGCGGCGCTTGACATGCGCCAGCGTCAACGGCACGTCCAGCAGCGGGTTCTCCTGCAGGTAGATCTGCCCCACCGAAAGGTAGTTGGCAGCCCGCCACCAGGCGTTCATCTTGCGCAGCAGTTCGGGGGTCAGTACATCGGACATGATGGCTCCTGAAGTGGCAACGTGTGATCAGAGCACAGGTGCCCCGGTTCGGTCTGTGCGCTATCGAAGCATGCGTTTTTAGTCAGGGGCCGCCATGCCACGGTGCCGCGCTTCAACCCATGAACAACGCCCCGGCCCCGGCAGCCAGGCCCACCACCAGCCAGGGCGGCAGGCGCGCATAGACCAGCAGGCCGAAGGCGAGCAAGGCCAGGGCGAAGTCAGCGCGGCTGCCGATGGCACTCGTCCACACCGGGTCGTACAGCGCGGCGAGCAGCAGGCCCACGACGCCGGCATTGACACCGGCCATGGCCGACTGCACGGCCGCGCGCCGGCGCAGCGTGTCCCAAAACGGCAGCGCCCCCACCACCAGCAGCCAGGCCGGCAGAAAGATGGCCAGCAGGCAGACGAGCCCGCCAAGCCAACCGCCGATGCCGGCCACTTCCGGGCGCATCACGGCCCCCAGGTACGCCGCGAAGGTGAACAGCGGCCCCGGCACCGCCTGCGCAGCGCCGTAGCCGGCCAGGAACTCCGCGTTCGTCACGGCCCCGCCCGGCACCACCGCTGCCTGCAGCAGCGGCAACACGACATGCCCGCCACCGAAGACCAGGGCCCCGGCGCGGTAGAAGGCGTCCACCGTGGCCAGCAGCGGCGATGCCGTGGCCGCCACCAAGAGCGGCAGGCCCAGCAGCAGCAAGGTGAATGCACCCAACGCCACGGCGCCGGCGCGGGGCGAGACGCGAAAGGGTTGATGTGCGACTGCCTGCTGCCCGGCCTGCTGCCCCGCCTGCTGCCCGTTCCGCTGCAGCAGCAGCCACCCAACCAGCCCGCAAAAAACCATCGCGCCGACCTGCGAAAGCACCGATGGCAGCAGCAAACTCAGCAGCGCGGCGGCAATGGCCAACGCGGCACGCGGCCTGTCAGGGCACAGGCTCTTTGCCATGCCCCAAACCGCCTGCGCCACCACCGCGACGGCAACCACCTTCAGGCCCTGCAGCACGCCGCTGTCGAGCCACTTGCCCTGCTGCGCCAGGGCGAGCGCGAAGCCGATGAGCAGCAGCGCCGACGGCAGCGTGAACCCAAACCAGGCCGCGAGTGACCCCCACCAGCCGGCACGCGCCAGACCCACGGCCATGCCCACCTGGCTGCTCGCCGGGCCGGGCAAGAACTGGCACAGCGCCACCAGATCGGCATAACTGCGTTCGTCCATCCAACGCCGGCGTTCGACGAACTCGGTCCGGAAGTAGCCCAGGTGCGCCACCGGGCCGCCGAACGAGGTGAGTCCCAGGCGCAGGAAGACCCACAGCACCTCCCAGACGGAAGAGCGGGCAGCGGGTGACGCAGCGTCGGTGGCATCAGTCATGTCGGGATGATCGTCGCGGGAAGACATCGATCGAAGGGAAAAACAAGACTCCTGATCTGCACTGCAGCATCACGGGTTGTGTGTCAGCAAGTCGCGTCGTCAAACGCGGTGGTGGATCACAGGTGCCTTCGGGGCCGAGGTCGGCCAGGGCATCGACCTGTTCCAGCCCGGCCTTCAGCGCCTCGAACCCGTACACCGGGAAGCACGAGGCCGCCGCCTTCAGGCGGGCGCCGGGCTTCAGGGCCTGCCTGTGGGCGTCTCCGATCAGTCGGTCGATGTCGACGGTGAGTTCCATGGCGGGCTAACCCAAGAGCTGTGCGGCCAAGCGCATCGGTACAAACAACCGGCTGGGCTTTGCCGAAGTGCCGATACAAGTCAGCGGCACTCTGGTCCTGGGCATCGACAACCACGATCTAGAACACCCGATTGATCAGCTTGGCCTCGGCGAGACGCCTTACAGCCCGCCTTCGCCAGCACCTGCAAATGGCCGGGACTTCATGTTCGCGATGATCGCCGACAGCAGCCACGCAATCCGGCGTGGACCAGTCGGCTGGTCTTCGAGGCGACGAACTCGGCCGGCGGGGAAGGCCGCCATCACGGCATGCGCACGTTTGCGCATGCTCACGCTTGTCCGCCGAGCGGTCAAGCCAAGCCAGGGCAGCGGGCGGCGCTGCTCTGCTTGCTGGCTTTGCCCCTGCATCAAGGCAGCACGGTGGCGGTGACGGTGCGCAGCTCACTAGCGAAAGGGCCGGTCGTCAGCGCGCCCCAGATCGGGCCGCCCGTGGGCAGGCGTCGCAGCTCGGACAATATGCCGACGTCGGTCCTGAGCGTCTGCCTCTGGGCCCAGTCGCCAGCAATCGGGTCAAAGCGCCGCACGAAGGCGACGAGCGGGTTGTCGTGCCAGGCCACGATCGGCTGGTTGCCGTCGAACACGATCGAGGGAAAGTTCGGGAAGGGGTTGTTCGTGACAAGCGCACTGCCTACGGCCGTCCAGTTTCCGCTGTCGTCCAGCCGCAGCAGACTCAGCGCGTTGCCGGTGGTCTGAACCGCCGCGAATGGCCGCCCCTGCGGATCCATGGCCAACGCGGCACGGATATCTCTGTTGCCGACCGCCAGTTGCCCGCCTGCTGGCACAAAGGCGTTGCCCTCGAGCCGCGAGACGAAGTGGCGGATGGTTCCACTCGCGTTCTCCGACGTCAGCACCAGCGGCACATT
>JBBSCV010000145.1:0-9547 GCA_038249925.1 Burkholderiales bacterium | reverse complement strand
GCTGCGTGTTCGAGACGCAGCACACACTCGTAGATGCGCAGATAGGCGTCGATGGCGCGGTCGCTTTCGAACAGCACCGCCTGAGACAGCGCACGCTGGCGGCGGGCATTGGCGACTGCAGGCGGCTCGGCCAGCAGCTGCATGAGCTGCGTGGCACCGGCCTCGGCCCAGGCTGGCAAGGCTGAGGCCGATGGCAGGCGCGGCAGGTACATCGCCGCGTCACCACCCACTTCGTTCATCGGCTCGGCGTCAGTTGTCAGCACCGGACAGCCGCAGGCCAGTGCTTCGGCCACCGGCCAGCCGAACCCCTCGGCCAGACTCGGGAACAGCAAGGCGCGGGCGCTGCTGTAGAGCGCCTGCAGCGTGCGCGCGTCCAGGCCCTGACGGAACATCACCTGCGCGCCGCGCGGCACCTGCTGCAGCCAGGCCTGGGTCGCGCCTGCGGGACGCGGGCTCACCATCAGCAGCGCCGGCACGGGCCGGCCTTGGGCCTGGACTTGCGCGGCCAGGTGGGCATAAAGAGCCACCACACCGGCCGTATTTTTGTACCACTGACCCCCGCCAACGTGGAGCAGGAACCCGGCCTCGGGCATTGCCAGGCCGGCACGCCAGAGCGTCGTCCGTGCCTCGTCCTCGGGCAGGGGCTGGTAATCGTGGTTCAGGCCGTTGAGAACGACCTCCGAGGTGACGGGTAGCGAGCCGGAGACGAGCCCTACACGGTGCAAGTCGGAGCGCGTGTGCTGCGAGATGCTGATGAAGTGGCGTGCCTGCCCGAAACCGCGGCGGATGTACCGTTGGTAGAGCCGGCCGCTGAGGCGGGTCGGGTTTTCCGGGACTTCACCGAGCGCCGAACGCAGCGCCAGCAGGTCGTGGCAGTGCACGACATGCGGCCGCTGCGCCAGCACTGGCACCCAGGGCCCGAGGGCCTGGTCACAGAACACGTACAGCGTGCCGGGCGGGTCTTGCTGTACTTGGCGCCGCAGCTGCTGCGGGAAAAGCAGGTACTGGTCGATGTAGCCCGCCCACTTGGCCAGCGGCGTGGCGCCGAAGCGGCTGTGCAGGGCATCGTCGGGCTGGCGCAGCTGCACCGTGTGCCCGCGCGCGCGGTAGGCCTCGGCGAGCATGCACGCAAAGTGCGCTTGGCTGCGCAGGCGCAGGAAACCGGGATGGGTGAGGAGGACGAGATTCACAGGCTCTCAGGCCCCGCGAACCCGGCCTGAGCCGACTTCGGCCTCGCTGCGCCGGGCCGTCAGCACCATGCTTTTCCACAGGTAGGGAATACGTCCGACGCCATGGAAGCCGACCACCTCGAAGCCGTTGTCCTGCAGCAGCTGTGTCAGCGTGGCGCGGCTCCAGAACTTGACATGGCCGCCGTACCACAGCGCAGTGTGGTGGTGGTCCCACTTGTCGGCCAGCGACAGCGCCAGGTTCTTCAGGTAGCCGTGGTACGGCGTCGTGATGACGAGCCAGCCGCCTGGCTGCAGCAGCCCGGCGGCCAGCGCAGGCAGCCGGTGGGGGGCGTGCAGGTGCTCGATGACCTCGGTGGAAACAACGGCGTCGAAACTGCCGTAGCGCCGGCGCAGAAGTTCCGGATCGGCCTCGACGCCGAGTTGCTCGAACCTGGCCCCCGGCACCGCGGCGCGCGCCAGCGCCACGCCTTGCGCGTCGGGCTCCAAGCCAACGACTTCCAAGCCGGCATGAGCCAAGGCCGCGCACAGCATGCCGTTGCCGGCACCGATATCGATGACGCGCCGCGCGTTCAGCAGCCGCAGGAGGGTCAGCACCTTGGGCACCAGGTAGTTGCAGGAATGCGGGCCTTGCGGGCCGGTCCAGCCGTAAGCCGCCTCCGCGCTGCCGGCGGGTGGCACTGTGTCGTCGTCTTCGGGCAGGGATGTCGGCGGTATCAGCATGGTCAGGCGCGCCGGTAGCAGCGACCCAGCAGCGCGGCGAAGGCCATTTCGGCGGGCTTCAGCAGCAGCGTGGTCGCGGGAAGGGTGGCGATGGGCCCGCGCGCAAAGCGCCAGAAGGCCTTGTCGGCGGGTCGGGGCGGCTCGCCGCCCAGCGCGTGGCGCAGGTAGTTGCGCTGCCAAGGTTTGGCCGCACCCAGCGCATGGGGCATCAGCCAGGATCCGGGCTTGAGCGCCATCGCCTCCTGGCCGATGATGCTCACCGGCAGGTCGCAGCCTTCGATGGCCACGTTCAGGCCGTCTTGGTCGGTGCGGTCGAAACAGTCGGCGAAGCCGGTGGACTTGTAGCGCGCGTTTTCGGTCAGCGCCAGCGACAGCGATCCGATCTCCTCGGTCATCAGGTCCATGGCGCGTTTCCAGTATTCGAGGAAGGCGCGGTGGTCCGGCTGCACACCGACAAAGCCGCCGTTGACGTACTCGCAGCCTCGAAAACGCAGCGGCACGCCGCGTTCACCGTAATAGCGGCGCCAGCCGACGCGGCGCGGGTGGTTCTCCGGCAGCGGCGAGTTCAGGTCTTCGCACAAAGCGACGCCGCAGCTGACCCAGTCCTCGAAGAAGCGCCACGGCCGCACAAGAACGATGTCGGGGTCGAGGTAGAAGAGAGCACCGTCGGCGGCCGGCCCGCCCCGCAAGGCCAGCATGAACTCGGGCTTGTGGTTCGTCAGATGGTGGGGTGTGTCCACGGCCAGGAAGATGATGCGCAGCGTGGGCACTACGGCGAAGGTGTGCGCGCTGTTCCACGGCCCGGGCAGCGCCAGCGGTGTCGCGCCGGCTGCCCAGGCAGGCAGTGCGCCGCGGTAGCCGGCGTAGACATCGCCGCGAAATCCGGCATGGTGCAGCGAGTTCGTGAGCGCCGCCACGCCATGGTGGTAGTTGCCTTCAAAAAGCGTGCAGACAGTGCTGCGCATACGGAACTCCTCAGTCCTTCAGGGTGTATCGGGCGAGCATGGAGAAGCCGCTGGCGCCATGCATGCGGTGCCAGCCCGAGGCCCACACCGATAACGCCGCCGCGCGGCTGAGCACACGGCGCAGCGGCCGCGGCCAGGCGTCGAAGAGCGCCACGGCGGGCGAGCGGCGGCCGGCCTCCCAGACCTGCAGGGGCCAGCTCAGCGGCTCGAAGTGCAAGGCCTGCAACTGCCAGCCGCAGCGGTTGCCCAGGACGACGAGCGAGGCGCTGTTCCAGCGTGTCAGGTGGTGGGGCGGCGCGTCCAGGGCGTCGGCTTCACCGTGCAGGCGGCTGGCGCGGCGGTCACTGGGCACCGCCACCCACAACTGCACGTCGCCCGTGCCGACGCTGCGCGCCAGCGCAAAGAGGTCGTCCGGCTGGGGCAGGTGTTCCAGCACATGGAAGGCGGTGACTTGGCTGACCGGCGCGGATAACCGTTGCCGCAGCAGACCGGGCGGCGCTTCGGCGGGCGCGTGGTGGGCTTCGAGGCCGCGCTGCTGCACCGCAGCCACTCCGGGGGTCGAGAAGTCCACGCCGATGGCCCGCTGCACACGCGGCGCCGCCAGGCTCAAGAAATGGCCGCTGCCGCAGCCGTGATCGAGTACGGTATCGCTGGCCTGCAAGGCGCGCAGCACGACACCGTACTCCCAACGTTCGGCTGGGTAGAGGTTGGCCGCCCCATACAGCGCGCCGTACCAGTCTGCAGGCGGCGCGACGGGGGGGTCGGCAAACTCCAGGGCGCAGCCGCGACAGCGCAGCATCTGGTAGCAACTTTGCGGCAGCGTCCATGCCGCGTCCAGCGCCGCGAGTGTGATGGTGTTGCCGGCCGCGTAGCTCGCGTGCTGGTCAGCCAGGACCAGCGTCTCGGCGGCCAGCGGCGCGGCGGCGGCGCAGGCCGGGCAGCGTCGGGCGCTGTCGGCGCCTGGCTGCGGGGCAGGCGTCGTTTTCAACCGCAGCGTCGACGTCATGCCACCGCCCCCGGCCCCTGCGTGGCGATGTGCCGGCGCAGGCGCAAGCCGACAAAGCCGGCCATCAGCAGCGTGGCCGAAGCGCCGGCGGCGGTGCTGATCTGGAAGGCGCCTGCCACCGTGCTCACGTCGACCAGCACCACGGCCAGAGCCAGGGTGGCCACGCCCACGGGGATGACCAGCCAGCCTCTGGGTACCCAGCCGCGCGCGGCGCCAATGGAATACAGCGCGCCCGACCATGCCGCAAGCGAAGCCGACAGCACCATCCAGAGCGCCTCCGGTGCGAGATGCAGGTACTTCGGGCCCAGCACCGACAGCAGCGCCGTCGGCACGGTCAGCGCCACTAGCGCCAACAGCAGGGTGAGACCGAGAAAGAGGGCGTTGAGGATGAGGAAGGCGCCGCGCAGTTCAGCCGCCCGTCGCGGGCGTGCGAAGTAAGGCATGACCAAGGCGGCGAGCACCGACCCGACGACGGTGAAGAGCAGCGCCAGCCGGCCTAAAGCACCGACCTCGGCGACTTGCTGCGTGTGGCCGAACCAGGCCACGAGCAAGACCGGCAGTTGTCCGCTGAGGCAGTAGTACATCGAGTTCGGCGCCTGCAACCGCACCGCGCTGCGCAGCCTGCCGTCGAAACCGCCAGCTGCAGCCCCCAGCGCGTCCGCGACGTCTACCGCATCCGGCGGCGCGTGAAGCGCGCGCCCGAGTGCGATGGTCATCAACACGCTCGGCACAGCCATCGTGACTGCGGCCAGTGCCAGGTCGATGTGTCCGAGCGTGGCACCCGCCACCACGGCCAAGCGCGCAAGATTCACGCCCAACTCAAGGCGCTGGTGCAGCGCGACGTCGCCACGCAGTCGCAGCACCGCCACGGCCACGGCGTTGCGTGCGTTGAGCACGCTGACCGCCAAGCACAAGAGCACCAGCGCCACGGCGTGTCCTGGCAGCAATCCCTGCTCGCGGAGCAGCACCACACCGCCGCCGGCCAGCGGCAGCGCCAGCCAAGCCGTCAGGCGCCACTGCAAGCGGCAGGCGTCGGCCAACAGGTGCGCCAAGGGTGCCGGCTGGGCGTGGTGTGGGCCGCCCAAGGACAGCATCGCCGCCGATAGTCCCAGGTCCAGCATGACCGCGCCCACGCCGACGAGGGTCATCAGCGCGGTGTAGTGCCCGTAGTCCACGGGCGCCATCTCGCGCACCAGCAACAAGCCGGCCATGAATCCGAACAGCTGCACCAGCATCTGCGCCGAGAAGACGCCTGCCAAGCGTTTCAACCGGCGGCCGTTCACTAGCTGCCGCAGGCGCGTGCCCTCGTGCGGGACGTCCATCGCGACGTGCGCGGTCTCGTTGCTCAGCGGGTTGTGCGGCGTGGTCATTGAAGCAGCCTGACGCCTGCGGCCGGACTCGCCGAGCGGGGGCGAGCGCGTTCGGACGGCCGGGCGGAGCTCATCCGCCCCCCCGGCGACTGCTGGCCAGGGTCCCGCGCAGGTGCGGTCGGCCCGTGTTCGGGCGGTTGACCGCCCGGAGCGGGGCGGCGTTTCGGTCGTCGCTGGGGCGCTTGAGTCCGCGGTCATAGGCGCCCGGCTGCCGCCGCCGCGGCGCGGCGTGCCGACAGGCAGCGATCAAGAGCCCCAGGAACAGCCAGCCATACACGTTGATGCTGCCCTGCGCGGTGATCTGCCCCATCACCAGCACATAGGCCACGAAGGACAACAGCAGCATCGGCGTCGGGTCGTCGCTCAGGCGCGTCAAACGCAGAACGCGCAGCGTGATCCAGGCTGCCAGCACGAGGCGGAAGGCGATGTAGACCAGGCCCGCGATGGGCCCCAGGTCGACCATGTGGCGCGCGAAGTCGGTTTCGGCCAGCAGCCCCGGTTTCACGCCGTCGATGCTGGCGCCCAGCGTGACGCTGGCGTTGCCGCCGTAACCGAGGCCGTAGCCCAGCAGCGGCACCTCGCCCACCAGTCGCAGAAAGTCGACCAGGCCGTAAATGGCGCGGCCCAGTACGCCCCATTCGAAGTGGCGGCTCTCTGCGGCGTCGGCGGCGTCCCAGCGCTGCATGAAGGAAGCAAAGCCTTCTGGAAACACGAGGGGGTAGAGCAACAACGCTGCCAGCGCCAACGCGGCCGGCCAAACCAGCGCGCGTGTCTTGAGCGCCGCGCTTCGGCCCAGCAGGCCCAGCACGCCAGCAAACACCAGGGCCAGCGCGCACTGCAGTACCGTGCCTCGGCTGCCGCTCAGCGCCAGGGCGGTGAGCACACCGCCCGAACCCGCCACCAGCAGCCACAGCGACGGCTGCGGCATGTGGCGCGGCATCAGGAAGACCGCCAGTGCGATGACACACGCGGTGACCGTGAACTGCTGCTGGCCCGCACCGGATGCAAACGGCCCCATCGGCCGCGTGCGGTCCACCGTGGCGGTAAGGCCGCGGAACTGCAGCTCTTCGTCTGCCGCACTGCCGACGTTGATGGGCGCACCCGGCGCTGCGAAGAACTGCGCCGCGACCAGCGCCCCTATGGGCACCGCCAGCCAGAGCGTGAGCTTGAAAAATCGCAGCAGGTCGCGCGGGCCAAAAATCTGCCCCACCAGAAAGGCCAGCGGCGCGTACAAGAAGTACGCCCGCCAGCCGTAGACGCCCAGGATCAGGCGCAACTCGCTGGGCGCGCCGGCGGCAGACTGCACCGCGCCCAGCACGACGCCGAACACGGCCAGCCACAGCGTGGCCGTGAAGAGCGGTTGGCGTTTCGGCCACAGGCCATGGCGCCAGGCCAGTGCGTAGGCCAGCACCAGCAAGGGGTCGCGGATGAAGAAGATGTACTGGCTGAACTGCGGCAGCGCCCACTTGCGCAGCGCACCTTCGAAGATGGCCAGCAGGTAGATGGCGAAGACCAGCGCCACGACCTGGCGCCGGCCACGCTCCGCCGCGCCCACAGCGGGCACGGCGAAGCCTGCCGCAGCGCCGGCAAAGCGCCCGCGCCGCAGCGGCGCGGCGGCGGAGCGACTCGCCTCAGGCGGCGCGGGCCAGCGTGCTGGCAGTGCGTTGCGCATGTTGAAGAAGCTGAAGGTAGGCGGCGGCGACGGTGCCGGGCTGGTGCCGCAGCAAGTGGCGCTGCACACGCGGGTCGTCGGCGATGCCGGTGGCCGGTGCGTTGCGCGAATCGCGCAGCACCGGCACCAGGCGGGCCGCCAGCGAGAGCGCGTCTCCCTTGGCAAAAACCACGCCGGCCGGGCCTGCGGCCTGCGGCAGGCCGCCGCTGGCGGCCACCACGGGTATGCAGCCGCAGGCCTGCGCTTCCAGCGCCACCAGACCGAAGGGCTCTTCCCACACCGAGGGCACCACCACCACACGGTGGGCGTTGAGTTCACGCACGAGATCGTCTCCCAGCAGCACCCCCGTGAAGCGCACCTGGGCGTGCAGGCCCAGTTCACGCGCCAGCGCCTGCAGCGCCGCACGCTCGGGCCCGCTGCCAATCACGCTCAGGCGGTGGTGAAAGCCCTGGTCGCGCAGGTGGGCCAGAGCCTGCAGCACCACCGACACGCCCTTGTCGCTGACGAGGCGGCCCACACAGACCAAGTCGCGGCTGCGCACCACGCCGGGCAGACAGCGGAAACGTCCGCTGTCGTAAGGGTTGGGCAGCACCTGGCAGGGCAACCCCAAATCCGCAGCCACCGCGTCGCTCACCGCCACGTTGTGTGCCGCGCGCAGGGCCCAGCGTTTCCAGCGTGCAGCACTCGCGCCTTCGCCTTGGCGCGGCAACCAGGTGTGGTGCGCCACCACCCAGGGCCGGCGCATCAGCAGCAGCGGCCAGGCCAGGCGCAGGCTGATGTTGTTGTGCAGGACGACGTCGCTGTCGCGCACGGCGCGAAACAGCGCGCTGCGGCTCGGCCGCCTCAAGACGCGGTAGGGCTCGCTGTCAACGCCGTCGCCGGGTGTCTGCGTCACCAGCGTGACGCGATGGCCGGCATCGTGGAACCCTTGCCCCAGCAGCGCAGACACGGTCTCGATACCTCCCACCGAGGGGCGAAACGGCACCGAGCACATCAGGATGTTCATGAAACCAGGGGGCTGCACAACGGCGTCGCGCCGCAAAAGAGCAGAAGGTAACGCGGCAATGTTGCGGGCGTGAGTCAGGCGCTGACGGCCGCAGGCAGTCCGTTCAGCGCCGTATCGAATTCCGCATCCAGCGTCACATCCAGCGTCACATCCAGCGTCACAAACGGCCGATAGCCTTCACGCCCATGAACAGCCCAGAACCCGGCGCCGTGGTGGTGAACTTCAATGCGCCAGAACTCAACCAGCTGGCCCTGGCGCTGGCGCAACAGGCGCAGTTGCGCCACTTCGTGCGGCCTTACGTGAACAAGGGGCGGGCCTGGGAGCGTGCGCTGGCCGCCTTGCCGGTGAGCGGGCGCCTGTATGGCCAGACCTTCGGCCGCCGCCAGCTCGGCCACCCGGCACTGGCCGGGCTCACACGTGAAGCCGGGGTGCCCTATGACTGGAGCTCGGCGCTGGTGGGCCGCTCGACCTGGCTGCCCAGCGAAGTGCGTCACCGCTGGGCGAACGGGCTCAACATGCGCGTGCGCGTGGCAGTGTCGCAAGCCGGCGGGCGGCTCGCGGCCGACGCTCGCTGCGTGGTGGCCTATGAAGGCTTTGCCCTCGAAGCCTTTCACACCGCCGGCCGCACCGGCGCGCGGCGGCTTTTGAATTACCCGGTCGCCCACCACCGGCAGCGCCGCCAGGTGCGTGAAGAGGAATTGGCGCTGGAACCCGCCTTCGCCTCGACCTGGCCGGGCTTCACCGACTGGGGGCCCGGGCACGAAGAGCGGCTGGACGAGGAGATTGCGTTGGCCGACGGTGTGCTGCTGGGTTCTGACTATGCGGCGCAGAGTTTTGCGGCCCAGGGCGCGGCGCCGGGCAAACTTTGTGTCGTGCCGTATGGCGTCGACCTGCAGACCTTCCACACCCCGGAGACACCCCCGCCGCAAGCGCACTTCGAGGTCATCTACGCCGGCCAGCTGACGCAGCGCAAGGGCCTGAGCTACCTGCTGCGCGCCTATGCCGCTTTTGCCCGCGCTGACACGCGGCTGACCTTGGTGGGCAGCGTGGTGGGCGATGGGGCGCCGTTGCGGCCCTTCGAACACCTGTTCACCCACGTGCCGCACCAGACCCGCGCCGCGCTGGCCGAACGTTATCGGCGTGCCCACGTCTTCGTCTTCCCGACGCTCATCGAAGGCATGCCGCTGGTGGTGCTGGAAGCCATGGCCTGCGGCCTGCCTGTCATCGTCACCGCGAATGGCCCGGCCGGCATCGTGCGTGATGGCATCGACGGCTTCATCGTGCCGCAGCGCAGCGCCGAGGCCGTGCAAGAGAAGCTGGAACTGCTGCACCGCGACCGCGACCTGTGCCGGGCGATGGGCCGCCGCGCGGCCGAGCGGGCCTGCGAGTTCAGCTGGGGCGCCTACGCACGCGGCGCCATCGCTCACCTGCAGCTGGGGGCCGCATGACGGCCACCTGCCGCGTGGTGGTGTTGACCTTCAACTGCGAAGGCATCATCCACGAGACCCTGGCGCAGGCGCGGCGCATCGACCCACGGCCGTTTGTCGTCGACTCTTTTTCCAGCGACGCCACGCTGCAGCAGATCGGCGTCGAGGCCGAAGTGGTGCAGCGCGCCTTC
>JBBSCV010000144.1:0-9555 GCA_038249925.1 Burkholderiales bacterium | reverse complement strand
TTCAAGGGCACCATGCAGCCTGGCGTGACGCTGCGCGACCTGGTGCATGCAATTCCGCTCTTCGCCATCAAGCAAGGCCTGCTGACGGTGGCCAAGGCCGGCAAGGTCAACGAGTTCAGCGGGCGCATTCTGGAGATCGAGGGCCTGCCCAACCTGAAGGTGGAACAGGCTTTCGAGCTGAGCGATGCCAGCGCCGAACGCAGCGCCGCCGGCTGCACCATCAAGCTGAACAAGGCACCGATCATCGAGTACCTGAACAGCAACATCGTGCTGCTGAAGAACATGATCGCCAACGGCTACGCCGACAAGCGCAGCATCGAACGCCGCATCGGCAGGATGCAAGAGTGGCTGGCCGCGCCCACGCTGCTGGAAGCCGACAAGGACGCCGAATACGCGCACGTGCTCGAAATCGACATGGACACCATCCAGGAGCCCATCCTGTGCTGCCCGAACGACCCCGACGACGCGAAGTTCCTGTCCGAAGTGGCGGGCACCAAGATCGACGAGGCCTTCATCGGCAGTTGCATGACGAACATCGGCCACTTCCGCGCCGCGGCCAAGCTGCTGGAAGGCAAGCGCGACATTCCGGTCAAGCTGTGGGTGGCCCCGCCCACCAAGATGGACGAAAGCGAGCTCATCAAGGAAGGCCACTACGCGAACTTCGGCGCTGCCGGTGCGCGCACCGAGATGCCAGGCTGCAGCCTGTGCATGGGCAACCAGGCGCAGGTGCGTGAAGGCGCCACCGTGGTGAGCACCAGCACACGCAACTTCCCCAACCGGCTGGGCAAGAACGCCAACGTCTTTCTGGCGTCGGCCGAGTTGGCAGCCATTGCCAGCAAGCTGGGCCGCCTGCCGACGGTGGCCGAATACCACGCCGACATGGGCGTCATCAACCAGGACGGCGAGCGCGTCTACCGCTACATGAACTTCGACCAGCTCGAGGAGTACGCGGAAACGGCGCGCGGCGTGACGGTCTGATCGCCGGGCGTCCCTTGATGTGCAACGGCCCGCAGATGCGGGCCGTTTCTCAGGGCGGTCGCGGGCCACAGCCCGCAGCAACGCTCAGAACGATTCCCAGTCGTCGGTGCCGGTTTTGGCCATGGCCGGTGCCGCCGGTGCCGCCGGTGCGGCATGGGCAGCCGGGGCCACCGGTGCCTTGGCCCGGGCAAAGTTCGGCCGCGTCACGTTCTTCGCCCGGTTCAGGCTGCGGCGATCGACTGTGGCAACCGCAACGGCCTTCGGCGCCGGTTTGTGGACTGCAAACGCCACGCTGGCCACCGGTGCCGCGCCCTCGCCGATCTTGAACACCGCCACCGCGCTGACCAGTTGCTGCGCCTGCTGGCGCAGGCTGTCGGCGGCAGCCGCGCTTTCTTCCACCAGCGCTGCGTTCTGCTGCGTCACCTGGTCCATCTGGCTCACCGCTTCGCCGACCTGGCTGACGCCCTGGCTCTGCTCGGTGCTGGCGCTGCTGATCTCGCCCATGATGTCGGTCACGCGCTTGATCGACGTCACCACCTCGTCCATCGTCGCGCCGGCCTGGTCCACCAGCACCGTGCCCTGCTCCACGCGCTCGACGCTCGCGTTGATCAGGCTCTTGATTTCCTTGGCCGCCTCGGCACTGCGCTGCGCGAGGTTGCGCACCTCGCTGGCCACCACCGCGAAGCCGCGGCCCTGTTCACCGGCGCGCGCGGCTTCTACCGCAGCGTTCAGTGCCAGGATGTTGGTCTGGAAGGCAATGCCGTCGATGACGCTGATGATGTCGGCGATCTTCTTGCTGCTGTCGTTGATGCCCTTCATGGTCTGCACGACCTGGCCCACCACTTCTCCGCCCTTGATGGCCACAGTGCTGGCGCTCATGGCCAGCTGGTTGGCCTGGCGCGCGTTGTCGGCGTTCTGCTTCACCGTGCTGCCCAGCTGCTCCATCGAGGCCGCGGTTTCTTCCAGCGCGCTGGCCTGCTCTTCGGTGCGCTGGCTCAGGTCGGCGTTGCCGCTGGCAATCTGCGCACTGCCGGTGGCAATGCTGTCGCTGCTGTTGCGCACCGTGCTGACAATGCCCACCAGGCTTTCGTTCATGCGCTTCAGCGCGTTCAGCAGGCGGCCGGTCTCGTCGTTGCGGCTGACCTCGATGCGCGAGCTCAGGTCGCCCTCGGCGACCTTCTCGGCCACGATCACGGCGGCGTCGATGGGGCCGGTGATCGAACGCGTGATCCACCACCCCAGCAGCCCGCCCAAGCCCACCATGCCGGCCAGCAGCGAGAACATCAACATCTTGGCCTGGTCATAGGCGTGCTCGCCATCCGTCGAGGCCTGCTGGATCAGCTCGAACTGATAGTCCTTCAGTCCGCCAAGCGTCTTGATGTAGGCCAGCTGCGCCGGTCGCAGCTGTTGAAACAGCAGCGTCACGGCCTCGGCCTTCTGCCCATCGCGCACCAGTTCCACGAAGCGCTGCTGCAGCGGCATGAAGGCGCCGCGCATGTCGTTCGCCGCCGCCAGGCGCTTCTTGCCCTCGTCGCTGGTAAGCGTGGGGGCCAGGTTCTCCACCGTCTTGTTCGTGCGGTCGAGCGCCTCGGCTACCGTGCTCAGCGCCGACTTCACCTTGGCTTCGTCGGACAAGATGACTGCGTTGCGGAGTTCGCGGGCGGCCAGGTTGATGTCGTCGGTGATATCGGCCACTTGCTGCACCTTCGGCAAACGGTCATTGCCGATCAGCTTCAGGCTTTCGTTCAGATCAGCCAGGCGCGTGATGCCGATCAGCACGACCAGGATGGCCAGCGCAATGATTGCGGCAAAGGCCACGCCCAGCCGCTGCCCGATGCGCAACGAATTCAGAAAGTTCATGATGAAGCTCCATTTTTGAGTTCAGAACAGTTCTGTGGCGCGCTTGTCATTGCGAACGCCCCTTGGTCTGTTAGGGAATTTTCGGCAAGGTGAAGACAAACCTTGAGCAGAAGTGATCACCTTCGACAGGTTAATTCGCGCGCTGCCGATGCCTGCCGGCACCCCGGCAGCGCAGGGGGGCCCGCCTAGAATGCTCGAGACTTCCCCCGACCCGGCCGTTGACCCGGCATGCGCATGGCCAAATATTCGAACGCCGCCCCAACAGCCACGCCGGCCGCCCCCCGGCCCGCGAACTTTCTGCGCGGCATCATCGAACGCGACCTCGAAGCCGGCACCTACGCTGGCCGGCACTTCGGTGGCAGCCCCGGCGACGCCGCCCACCACGCCGCCGGGCCGCTGGACATGGCGAAGATTCGCACCCGCTTCCCGCCCGAGCCCAACGGCTACCTGCACGTCGGCCACGCGAAAAGCATCTGCCTGAACTTCGGCCTGGCGCGCGATTACGGCGGCATTTGCCACCTGCGTTACGACGACACCAACCCCGAGAAGGAAGAGCAGGAGTACGTCGACGCCATTCAGGAAGCCGTGCAGTGGCTCGGCTTCGACTGGAAAGCCGAGACCGGTGGCGTGCGCAGCACCCACCTCTACTTCGCCAGCGACGACTTCGACTTCATGTACCGCGCGGCCGAGGCGCTGGTAGCGGCCGGCCTGGCGTATGTGGACGAGCAGAGTGCCGAGGACATGCGCGCCAACCGCGGCGACTTCAACACGCCCGGCACGCCCAGCGTCTACCGCAGCCGCACGGCAGAAGAGAACCTTGCGCGCCTGCGTGAGATGAAGAACGGCAAGCTGGCTGACGGTGCCGCCGTGCTGCGCGCGAAGATCGACATGGCGTCGCCGAACATCAACCTGCGCGACCCCACGCTGTACCGCATCAAGCGCGCCACCCACCACAACACCGGCGACCGTTGGTGCATCTACCCGATGTACACCTACGCGCACCCCATAGAAGACGCGCTGGAGCAGATCACGCACAGCCTGTGCACGCTGGAATTCGAGGACCAGCGGCCGTTTTACGACTGGCTGCTGGAGAACCTGGCGAAGCTCGGCCTGCTGGCACACCCGCTGCCGAAGCAGTATGAATTCGGCCGCCTGAACCTGAGCTACATCGTCACCAGCAAGCGCAAGCTGCGTCAACTGGTGGAAGACCAGCACGTCAGCGGCTGGGACGACCCGCGCATGCCCACGCTCTTCGGCATGCGCCGGCGCGGCTACACGCCGGCCAGCATCCGCGCCATGGCCGATGGCAGCGGTGCCAGCAAATCGAACATCTGGCTCGACTACAGCGTGCTCGACGGCTGCCTGCGCACCGACCTGGAAGGCCAGGCGCCACGCGCGATGGCGGTGCTGGACCCGCTGAAGCTGGTGCTGACGAACTGGGCCGAGGTCTATGGCAGCGACGGGCACCTGGAAGCCTGCACCGCCCCGGCGCACCCGCAGCTTCCCGAGCTCGGCGAGCGCCGCTTCATGCTTGGCAGGGAACTGTGGATCGAGCGTGACGACTTCGCAATGGAGCCGCCCAAGGGCTTCTTCCGTCTCTTTCCGCCCCGCTTGCAGGAAGACGGCAGCGTGGTGCCGGGCAGCCGCGTGCGCTTGAAATACGGGCTGGTCGTCGAGTGCACTGGCTATGAGATGGACCGCGACAGCGGCCATGTCTACAACGTGCTGGCGCGCGTGGTGCCCGACACGCGCAGCGGCACGCCGGGCGCCGATGCCGTGAAGGTGAAGGGCACCATCACCTGGGTGGGCGCAGCCGACGGTGTGCCGACCATGCTGAACCTGTACGACCGGCTCTACACCGAGGCCCAGCCCGAGGCCGGCGGCCGCGACCACCTGACGGTGCTGAACCCGAAAAGCAAGGTGGTCAGCCAGGGCTGGCTGGAACCGGGGCTGGCGAACGCACCCGCCGAGGCGCGTTTCCAGTTCGAGCGCCATGGCTATTTCATTGCCGACCGGGTGGACCACCGGCCCGAAGCGCCGGTGTTCAATCGCATCACCACGCTCAGGGACGGCTGGGGGGCGTAGAGTGAAAGGTCCCGTCACCATGAAGGAGCCGACCATGCACAGCACCCGCTTGTCGAAACTGACGACCGTGTTTCCCGCCGCCTTTGCCGCAGCCGCTGCGGCAACCCTGCTGCTGGCCGGCCCCGCAGCCACGGCGGCCACCGTCGAGGTGCGCTACATCGAGCCGGACAACTTCGCAGACATCGGCCGCAGCAGCTGGGACCGCGAAAGAACGATGACCGCGATGACGGCCTATCTGCAAAAGCTGGGGCAGAGCCTGCCCGAGAGCCAGACCCTGCGTTTCGACGTGACCGACATCGACCTGGCCGGCGACATACGCCCCTGGGGCTGGCAAGAGTTGCGCGTGCTGCGAGGCCAGGCCGATTGGCCGATGGTCAGTCTGCGCTACACGCTCGTGGAAGGTGAGCGCACGCTCAAAAGCGGCGAAGCGCGCTTGACCGACCTTTCCTACATGCAGGGCCTGAGCAGCGTCGACCGGCCCGGCGCTGAGCTGGCCTCTGAAAAGCGCATGGTGCAACGCTGGTTCACCGAGACTTTCCCGCCGCGCTGAGCTGCCACGCTGCGCCTGCCATGCGCCAAATTTCCCGCCCGATTTCAACGACCACGGAGCCTGACTCTTGAACCTTTTCCGTCCCACTGCCTGTCTGCTGGCCACCACCTTCGCCCTGGCGGGCGCCCTGCCCGCGTGGGCACAAGCACCGGCCGACCCGCTGGCCAAGGCAGCCGCCGAAGCCGGCGCCAGCGTCACGCCCAGCGGCCTGGTGTTTCGTTCGTTGAAGGAAGGCAAGGGGCCACAACCTGACGCCACCGACGTTGTGAGCGTTCACTACCGAGGTAGCTTCCCAGATGGCAAAGAGTTCGACAGCAGCTATTCACGCGGCAAGCCGACGAGCTTTCCGCTGAACCGCGTCATCAAGTGCTGGACCGAAGGCGTGCAGCGCATCAAGGTGGGCGGCAAGGCCAAGCTCACCTGCCCGGCGGCGATTGCCTACGGCGAGCGCGGCACGCCGGGCGGGCCGATTCCGCCGAATGCGGTGCTGCAATTCGAAGTCGAGTTGCTCGGCATCGAAGGAAAAAAGTAGAGCTTCGTCAGGCCGCTGCCGGCTTCTTGGCGCGCAGACGCTGGAAGAGCGTCACCACGGCCACCACGATGCCGCCCGAGATCACGCCGACCAGGCCGTTGGCCAAGGGCGACAGCAGCACCTGGGCCAGGCTCGGCACTGTTGAAATGCCGCCTTCAATGGCGTGTTGCAGCGCCGGCACCCCATGCACCAGGATGCCGCCGCCCACCAGAAACATGGCTGCGGTGCCCACCACGGACAGCGTCTTCATGAGCCAGGGCGCGGCCGCCAGGATGCCGCGGCCGAGCGCTTGCGTAGCGTTGCCGGCGCGATGGCTGAGCCACAGACCCAGGTCGTCCAGCTTCACGATGCCGGCGACCAGGCCGTAGACGCCCGCCGTCATCACCACCGCCACGCCGCTGAGCACGAGCGCCTGGGTCGTGAAAGGGGATGCCGCCACCGTGCCCAGCGTGATGGCGATGATTTCGGCCGAGAGGATGAAGTCGGTGCGGATCGCGCCCTTCACCTTGCCGCGCTCCAGCGCCACCAGGTCGATATCCGGGTTCTGCAGCGCCGCCGTCAATTCGGCGCGGCGGGTTTTGCCATCGTCGGCACTGTGCAGGTAACGGTGCGCGAGCTTCTCGAAACCCTCGA
Organism: Burkholderiales bacterium; assembly: GCA_038249925.1. Lineage (GTDB taxonomy): Bacteria > Pseudomonadota > Gammaproteobacteria > Burkholderiales > Burkholderiaceae_C > Rubrivivax. Next base: position 2,917 of record JBBSCV010000144.1, on the reverse strand, counting down.
AGCACAGAAAAGCGCCGCCCACCATCAGCAAGGGCGTCACCAGCCAGGGTGCGAAGTTGCCGATGGCCAGCGCCGCCGGCACCAGGATGGCCTTGTTGAGAAAAGACCCCTTGGCCACCGCCCACACCACCGGCAGTTCGCGCTCGGCGCGCACGCCGGCCACCTGCTGGGCATTCAGCGCCAGGTCGTCGCCCAGCACGCCAGCCGTCTTCTTGGCGGCGATCTTGCTGAGCACGGCGACGTCGTCCAGCACGCTGGCGATGTCGTCGAGAAGGGCAAGCAGACTCGTGGCCACGGATTCATTCTGCAATGAAGCCTGCAGCGCGACCGCGTGGTCTCGCACAGTGCGAAGACAGTGCGAAGATGGCCTGCATCATGCGTGAACTTTTCTTGCTCGACCCCGATGTGATCTTTCTGAACCACGGCAGCTTCGGCGCCTGCCCGAAGCCCGTGTTTGCCGAACTGCAACGCTGGCAACTCGAGATGGAGCGCAACCCGGTGGAGTTTCTGGGCCGGCGTTCGGCAGCGCTGCTGCGGGCAGCGCGGCAACGTCTGGCCACCTATCTGGACGCTGCGCTGGACGATCTCGTCTTCGTGCCCAACGCGACCACGGGGGTGAATACGGTGGCGCGGTCACTGCAGCTGCAACCTGGCGACGAGGTGTTGACCACCGACCACGAATACGGCGCTTGCGACGCGACCTGGCGTCTCGTCTGCGAACGTGCCGGCGCGCATTACCGGCGCGTGCAGATACCACTGCCTTTCGATGCCGAGAGCTTTGTCGCGCGGCTGATGGCCGCCGTCACACCGCGCACGCGGCTGATCTTTCTGAGCCACATCACATCCAACACGGCGCTGATCTTTCCGGTGGCGGCGCTGTGTGCGGCGGCGCGTGAACGCGGCATTGCGACACTGGTGGACGGTGCGCACGCGCCGGGCCAGATCGACCTGAGCCTGAACGCCGTGGGCGCTGACTTCTACACCGGCAACTGCCACAAATGGCTGTGCGCGCCCAAGGGTGCGGCCTTCCTGCATGTGCGGCCCGAGCACCACGCCGCGGTGCACGCGCCGGTCGTGAGTTGGGGTTATGTCGCCAGTGAAAGCGAAGGCGGCCACACCGAATTCGACGCTTATGTGGGCCAGACGCTGCTGGAACGCCGACTGCAATGGCAGGGCACCCACGACATCGCGGCCTGGCTCAGCGTGCCCGCGGCGCTGGACTTTCTGGCCGCGCACGGCTGGCCCGAACGCCGCGCCGAATGCCACACACGCGCGCTCGCGCTGCAGGCGCGGGTGGGTGCGCGCAATGGGCTCAAGCCCATCGGCCGCGACGAAGATTTCGGGCAGATGGTGCCCATTCCGGTGCGCTGCAGCGAACCCGAAGCGCTGCGCGCCCGCCTCTTCGAACAACACCGCATCGAGGTGCCGGTGACGCAGCATGCCGGGCAGGTTTTCGTGCGCGTTTCGGTGCAGGCCTACACCAGCGACGCCGAACTGCTGGTCCTGGAAAACGCGCTGGCCGCGGCGGGCGTTTAACCCGGCGCGGCCAGCAGCGAAAGAGCGCGCTTGCTCAGGCGCGGCGGTGCTTCATCAGCACGCCAAAGGCCAGCAGGCCGGCCATGAACATCCACACCGTGCCAGCTTCAGGCACTGCCGTAAGCATAGCGCCGGCCACCAGGCTCTGGGCATAGGCCGTGGGGTGGATGCCGTCCCAGAACAAGGCGGTCGATGCATCGCAGCCGTTGCCGGCAAAACCGCAGGCCTGCGTCACGTTCGTGAAGCCGAACGCCGCGGGGTTGGCGACATAGCTGCCCACCAGGCCGAAGAGGTCGAAGACCTGTGCGCCGCTGCCGGCCAGGGCCGTGCTCAGCGCGCTGTTGTAGGCACCCGAGATGAAGCTCGCCGCGCCCGAGGCCGCGGGCCCGCCGGCCAGCGCTGCCGGCGACAGGCCGACGTTCGGCACGTTCCACACCACGATGTTGCTGGCGCCGCCGGCGCGCAGCGTGCCCACCATCTGCGCGGTGGCGGTGGCGTAGGCCGTGGCACCCGCAGTGGTCAGCGCCACGATGTTGGCCGGGTCGGCCGTCACGGCGTCGAGGGTGTCGCGCACGTCGTTGCCGCCGCCGGCAATGACGTAGAGCGCGGTGGACGAGATCGGCGTGCTGGCCAGGTGTGAGTTCAACTGCGTCAACACGCTGGCTGGGAAGGGTGCGGGAATGAAGGGTGGCACGCCGCCGCCGTCGACGGTGGTGCGGGCACCGCCGAAGGCGTAATTGCCACCCCCGGCGCGAGAGGGCGCTGCAGAGCCCGCCAACCCGAGGCCGGCGGCAAAGCTGTTGAACCACACCGGGCCGTTGCTGTAGGTGGGCCGGTTGCCTGGCGCGGCCGCGTAGGGCAGCGAAGCGATGAAGGTGGGGCTGGTCGGGTTCGGACCCGTCAGGCCGCCGAAGACGAGAGCGTTGTTACCGCCATCGGAGAGGCTGTCACCGAACAGGTAGGCCGCACTGAAGGCGGTGGTGGTGGCGGCGTTGGCCTGCGCGGCCAGCGGGGCGGCGGCGAGCGTGGCAAGGGTCAAAGCAACGGAGAGGCGGTTGTTCACGTGGGGCACCTTCTGGGTAGGCTGATAGAGCCGTCAAAGCTACCACGCAGCCCGCCCCGGCACAGGCTGCCGGCACACTGGCAAGCCCGGTTTCCCCCCGTTCACGGGGCAGAGGGAACCCGCGCCAGGCGGGCGGCTTCAGCGTGGTTTGCGACGCAGGCCGGTGCGCGGCTGCGCGCTGGGCGCGGTTGATCTTGCGGGTGCGGCACCGGTCTCGCGCGGCGGCAGGCCGGTGTGCTGGGTGAGGATGCGCCCTGGCACCACAGCCGAAGTACGCGCACCCGCCGGGGTGCTGTTCTTGCGCCGCGCGCTGACATA
>JBBSCV010000143.1:0-9565 GCA_038249925.1 Burkholderiales bacterium | reverse complement strand
CTGCAACAGGGTGTGCCCGTGACCGTGCGCCCCACCGGGCTGGGCGAATGCGACGACGTCACCGTGGCGTTGGCCGAAGCCGCCGAAGCCATTCGGCGCAACCGCGCCGACCTCGAGCGCCAAGTGGCCGAGGCGGTGGAGCGCACGCGCCTGGCCGAGCAAAGCGCGGCGCAAGGGCAGCGCGTGGCCGCCGTGGGCCGGTTGACGGGCGGCGTGGCGCACGACATCAACAACCTGCTGGGCGTCATCAGCAACAGCGCCTACCTCATTCAGCGCCACACCGCGGCGGCCGAGCTGAGCGCGCCGCTGGCAGCCACCCGGCGCGCGGTGGAACTGGGCAGCCAGCTCACGCAGCATTTGCTGCGGTTCGCCGGCCGCCAGTCGCTGCGGCCGCAACGCATCCTGCTGGCGCAAACCCTGCCCGAACTGCGCGAACTCCTGGGCAGTGTGCTCGGCCGGCACGTGACCGTCACGGTGTCGGTGGCGCCCGACACGCACGCCGTGCATCTGGACGCCGGTGAACTGGAACTGGCCCTCATCAACCTGGCCATGAATGCGCGTGACGCCATGCCTGGTGGCGGTGAATTGCGCATCAGCGCGCGGAACGCCAGTGCCGAAGAAGCCAGCGCAGAAAAAGCCAGCCAGACAGCTTCAACGCACGGCAATGGCTACGTTCTGATCTCGGTCGGCGACGACGGCCAGGGCATGGAGCCCGAGCTGGCCGCGCACGCCTTCGAGCCTTTCTTCACCACCAAGAGCGTGGGCCAGGGCAGCGGCATGGGGCTGAGCCAGGTGCACGGCTTTTGCACGCAGGCCGGGGGCAGCGTCAGCTTGCACAGCACGCCCGGGCTGGGCACCACCGTGCTGATGACGCTGCCTGCAGCAGGTGCGCTGCCCAGCGGTGCCATGCAAGGCAGTGCAGGCGGGTCAGTCCTGTCCGCGGCCGAGACTGGCGCCGAGCCCGCAGCAACGGCAGCCGCAGCAACCGACGCCAGCGACCCACCCGCGACGGGGACCAAGGCGGCAATGCCAATTGCATCTGCATCTGCATCTGCATCTGCATCTGAAACCGCCTCTGCATCTGCCACTGCAAGTGCAGGTGCAAGCGCAACTGCAAGTGCAAGTACAACTGCAACTGCAACCACAGCCGCACCACAAGCCAGCATCGGCGGTGCCCGTGTGCTGCTGGTCGAGGACAACGAAATTCTGGGCGACGTGACGGCCGCGCTGCTGATGGCCCACGGCGCGCAGGTAGAGCGCGCTGCCGACGCGGGGCAGGCCCTGGAGTGCATCGAACGCGGCGGCATCTTCGACGTCGTGCTGTCCGACATCATGATGCCCGGCACCATGGACGGGCTGGCCCTGGCACGGCGCCTGCGCCACCTGCGGCCCAAGCTGCCGGTGGTGTTGATCACGGCGTTCAGCCAGGCCGTTCGAGACGCCGAGAGCGAATTCGCGGTGCTGCGCAAACCCTGCCCACAGGAAGAATTGCTGTCGGCGCTGCGCCGGGCCATCGCCGGCGGGTGAACCGGGCCCGGCTCGAGTCGGGTCTCGGCCGACCAGAAACAGCGCCTCTGCCAACACTTCCGGCGGCTGTTCAGCCTGGGCATGCCTTCTGCCCCTCGTCAGGCATCACCCGCCTGGCCTTGCCAGTGCCGGCCTTCGATCCGACTGCCTGGGAGCGAACTTCATGAACCCCGACGAGACCATCGAAACCCTGAACGAACTCATAGAAACCGCGAAGGACGGCGAATACGGTTTCCTGAGTTCAGCCGAATACGTGCGCAGTCCCGAAGTGCGAAAGCTGTTCGCACGCCGAGCAGATGAATGCCGGCAAGCCGCGATGGAACTGCAGATCCTCGTCGTGGCCCTGGGCGGCGAGGCCGAAGACGACGGCAGCACCACTGGCACGGTGCACCGCGGCTGGATGGCGATCAAGGACACCCTGTCGGGCTACAGCGACCGCGCCATCCTCGAAGAAACCGAGCGCGGTGAGGACAGTGCCTTGTCGAGTTATCGCAAGGCCCTGGAAAAGCCACTCGCTCAGGAAGTGCGCACCGTCGTCGAACAGCAACTGCAAGGCGTCAGGCGCAACCATGCGCAGTTGCGCGCCCTGCGCGACCAGGCACGTGCCACGGTGGACTGACACGAAAAACGGCCCAGGCTTTCATTGCCTGGGCCAGGGTTCATCGAACGCGGTCTGGTCGAAATCAGCGGGCCGAGCCGCGGCGGAACAAATTGACGATCGCCAGCAGCACCACAGCGCCGAGCAAGGAAACGACCAGCGCGCCGAGGCTGAACGAACCCTGGTTGATGGTGCCCACGCCCACCAGTGGCGAAATCAACCAGCCACCCAATGCCGCGCCGACGATGCCGACAACGACGTTCAGGAGCATGCCTTGCTGCCCGTCGGTGCGCATGATCATGCTGGCCACCCAGCCGATCAGACCGCCCACCACGAGCCAAATGATGATATTCATTGCTACTTCCTTCTCTGCGTTGTGGAGTCCGACAGAACTGCCTGCCGGGGGCACGGCAACTGGTGTGCCGAGGCAGCGCATGGGGGGTCCAAATCAGCCTCAGAGATATCGCCATCGATTTACGGCAATAGTTGCAGGCACCGCCGTTGTCTATCAGCCGCTCAATGCGGATGCGGCAACAAACCGGCTTTCTGAGGCACCCGGGCACAGCCGTTGCCTGAGGGACTGGCGTGGCGCTGCGACGGCGCGCTCTTAATCACTTCAAGGAATCCGCATGAACAGCAAATTGCAAACTCTTTCCCGGGTGGCCGTGGCCGCCAGTCTGGCCTTGGCCGCGAACTGGGCTTTCGCTCAAGGCGCTACCGGCACCGGCAGCACCGGCACTGGTGCAGGAACCTCACAGCGAGGCGACAACCCAGCCAACACCAGCAACCAGCAAAACGCCACCACGTCCACCGGCAGCAATGCCAGCGGAAACACGTCGAAATACGGCACAGTCAATCGCCCGTCGGGCACGAGCGGTGTCACCAGCGGCCCCGGTTCTGTGCGCGACATGTCAGGCACGAAGGCCATGACCACGGACAACACGAATTCGGGCATGAACGACAACCGCACCGGCACGCGCCCAGTGGGCACGAGCGGCGTCAACACCGGTCCCGGCGCCGCGCCCGACACGTCCCGCACCATGGGCATGACGCAAGACAACACGACATCGGGCATGACCAACGGCAACACCGGCACGCGACCGGTGGGCACGAGCGGCGTCAACACCGGCCCTGGTGCTGCGCCCGACACGTCGCGCACCATGGGCATGACCCAGGACAACACGACATCGGGCATGAACAACGGCAACCGCATGGGCAACACGTCCTCGGGCATGTCCAGCACCGACGGCAACAACGATGTCAATGCCACCCGCGCGGCGCGCCGAGACCGCAACTGACGCGTCGGCTCAGCTGAGTCTCCACCCCGCTGAAGGCCGCGCTGCGGCCGAAGCGGCGCTGCGATGCAGCCCGTTCACTGAACGGCTGCATCGTTTTTTTTCGGCCCGTCAATCCGGCTCGCGCTTGCCAGTTGCGGCTGCGGCTGCGGCGTCTGCGCCGTATTCCTTCAGCCGGTTGTAGAGCGTTTTCAGGCTCACGCCCAGCGCTGCGGCGGTGCGTTCCTTGTGGTGGTTGTAGTGGCGAAGCGTGGCCAGCATCAGCACCTTCTCGGCCTGCGCCAGGCTGGTGCCGATGCGCAGTGTGATGTGGTCGCTGCTGTCGGCCGCGCGCGTGGCGTCGTCTGCGCCGTCCGTTGATCTTGCATGCTCGGCTGCCGGCTCTGCCATCGCGGCTGCGGCTGCGTCGACAGCTTGCGGATGGGGTGCCGGCAGCGTCTGCGTCTGCGAATGCGTCTGCGACAGCGCCGCGCCGTCGCCCTCGGGCAACCAGGCCTCGTCGATGGTTTCGCCGCTGGCCATCACGTACGCGCGCTGCACGGCGTTGCGCAATTCGCGCACGTTGCCCGGCCAGGTGTACTGGCCCAGCTTCACGAGCGCAGCAGGCGTGAAGCGCCGCGTCTGGCCTTCCTGTGCGCCGATGGCGGTCAGGAAATGCCGCGCCAGCAGCGGCACGTCTTCGAGCCTTGCCCGCAACGGCGGCAGTTGCAGGGGGAAGACGTTCAGGCGGTACAGCAGGTCTTCACGCATCTTGCCCATGGCGACGGCCTGGTGCGGCAAGCGGTTGGTGGCCGCGATGATGCGCACGTCGGCTTCTTGGCTGGTGGTGCTGCCCACGCGCATGAAACGCGATGTTTCCAGCACGCGCAGCAGCTTGACCTGCAGTTCCAGCGGCATCTCGGTAATCTCGTCCAGAAACAAGGTGCCGCCGCTGGCACGTTCGAAGAAGCCCTGGTGCATGCGCTCGGCGCCCGTGAAGCTGCCCTTTTCGTGGCCGAAGATCTCGCTCTCGATCAAATTCGGACTGATCGCGCCGCAGTTCACGGCCAGGAAAGGCCGCTTGCGCCGACGGCTGAGGTCGTGCACGGTCTGCGCCACCACCTCTTTGCCGCTGCCGCTTTCGCCCGTGATGAACACCGTGACGCTGGTGCCGGCGACGCGACTGATCTGTTCGTACATGCGCAGCATCGGCGGGCTCTGGCCCCACAGGTGGCCGAAGTGGCCGCTGCTGGCCACCTTTGCCGTGAGGTCGGCCACCTCGGCCTTCAGCGTGGCCGGCTTCATGATGCGCGACAGCACACCCTGCAACTGCTTCAGGTTGACGGGCTTGACGAGATAGTCGGCCGCGCCCAGCCGCAGGGCCTGAATCGAGGTTTCGAGGTTGGCGTGCCCGGTGCACAGCACGACCTCGGTGTCAGCCACCATCTGCGCGTCGGCCAGCAGGTCCATGCCGTTGCCGTCGGGCAGGCGCAGGTCCAGCAGAAGGATGTCGGGCTGCTGCATCGCGATCTGGCGACGCGCGTCGCGCAGGTTGTGCGCCACGGCCACAGTGAACTGTTCGCCGGCGATCAGTTCACGCATCGTCGTCGCCGAGTCGACATCGTCGTCCACCACCAGGGCATGGGGCATTTCGCTGTTCTCCCTCAAGAACTTGCTTCTGTCACCGGAATCGCGAGGTGTGACTTTCTGCAGGTTTGCGCCTGCAGCCTCGAACCAAAAAAACATTCCAGAAGGACGCCATTCTGGCCTGTGCGTGGCGGCGTGCTGCTGAACGCCTGCACGCGACGCCAGGCACGACTGTTGCCTTGGCTGCACCATGCACAGCTACAGATCAGCATTCTCCGCCCCGTCGGGTTCCGCCGCGGGCTACGACACCCTGGTGGTGGGGGCTGGTTTCGCAGGCAGTGTCCTCGCTGAGCGGCTGGCCAGCCAGGCCGGCCAGCGTGTGCTGGTGGTCGACAAGCGGCGCCACATCGGCGGCAATGCCTACGACCGCTTCGACGACGCGGGTGTGCTGATTCACCCCTACGGCCCGCACATCTTCCACACCAACTCGGCCGATGTGTTCGCCTACCTCTCGCAGTTCACGCGCTGGCGGCCGTACCAGCACCGCGTGCTGGCCAGCGTGGACGGGCAACTGCTGCCGATGCCGATCAACCTCGACACCGTCAACCAGCTGTACGGGCTGCAGCTCAACGCCTTCGAGCTCGACGACTTCTTCGCCCGCCACGCCGAGAAGATCGACCGCGTGAAGACATCAGAAGACGTGGTGGTGGCGCGCGTGGGCCGCGACCTGTACGAGAAGTTCTTTCGTGGTTACACGCGCAAGCAGTGGGGACTCGACCCCAGCGAGCTCGACGCCAGCGTGACCGCGCGTGTGCCCACGCGCACCACGCGCGACAGCCGCTACTTCACGGACACCTACCAGGCCATGCCGCTGCACGGCTACACCCGCATGTTCGAAGCCATGCTGGCCCACCCCAACATCCACGTGATGCTGAACACCGACTACCGCGACGTGGTGCAACTGCTGCCCTGGAAGCGCATGGTCTACACCGGGCCGATCGACAGCTTCTTCGACCAGCGCCACGGCAAGCTGCCGTATCGCAGCCTGAATTTCGAACACGTCACACTGCAACCGCCGGCGGGCCAGGCCTTCGTGCAGGCCGTGGGCACGGTGAACCATCCCAACGACCACCTGTACACCCGCGTCAGCGAGTTCAAACACATCACCGGGCAGAGCCACGCTGCCACGTCACTGGTGTACGAGTACCCGACGGCGCAGGGCGACCCTTACTACCCCGTGCCGCGTGCGGAGAACACCGCGCTCTTCAGGCGTTATGAACTCGAAGCAGAGCAGCTGAGCGACGTCACCTTCGTCGGCCGCCTGGCCAGCTACAAGTACTACAACATGGACCAGGTGGTGGCGCAGGCCTTGGCCACCTTCAAACGCTTGGCATTGAGCAGCTGACCCCAGCCGTGCCGCGCCAGCCGGCCGGAGGCCTGTCTAGCGCGGCAGGCTCAGTTCTGCCAACATTTCCAGCAACGAATGCGGCGAAGCCGGCTTGCTCAGGTGGTGCTGGAAGCCTGCCGCCAGCGCGCGGTCGCGGTCTTCGGGCTGCGAGTAGGCGGTGAGGGCCATCGCCGGCGTGTGGCCGCCTTGCGTTGCAGGCAGCGCCCGAAGGCGCCGCATGAATTCGTAGCCATCGACGCCGGCCATGCCGATGTCGCTGACGATGACATCCGGCACGTTGGCCGAAATGGAACGCAGGGCCGCTTCTGCACTGCTGGCCAGTTGCACCTGGGCGCCCGCATCTTCGAGCAGCTGCGACGTCACTTCGCGCATGTCGGCTTCATCGTCGACCAGCAGCACGCGCACACCGTCCAGACGGGGCATGGCCTCGTCCGCGGCAGGCGGCGCAACAGCTGAACCGGGCTCGGGGTCAGCGTCGGCGTCAGTCCTGGCGTCAGCCTCGGCAAGCACGGGCAGCGTCACCGTGAAGGTGGCGCCCTGCCCGTGGCCGTCGCTGGTCGCCTGAACGCTGCCTTGGTGCAGCTGCACCAGCTGACGAACGATGGACAAGCCCAGACCCAGACCGCCATGCCGGCGCGTGCGCGAGCCGTCTTGTTGCAGGAAGCGGTCGAACAAGTGGGGCAGGAATTCCGGGGCGATGCCTTGCCCGTTGTCGATCACCGAAATTTGAGCCTGGCCATCGCGCTGCGAAAGACTGATGGAGACATCGCCACCGGCCTGAGTGAACTTGATGGCATTGCCCACCAGGTTGCTCACCACCTGCTGCAAGCGCGCCGCATCTCCCCGCACCACGCCGGCGCTGTGGCTGAACACGGTGCGCATGCCGATGCCCTTGGCCAACGCTGCCGGCAGGCAGGAATCGATGGCCGCAGCGATGACGCCGCCGAGTTCGACACGCTGCAGGTCCAGTCGCAACTGACCGGCCTCGATGCGGCTCATGTCCAGCAAGTCTTCTATCAACTTGCTTTGAATGCGGGCGTTGCGAGAAATGGCCGCCAGGCCGTGCTGAACAGTCTGCGCGTCGGCCAGCCCGCGTTCGAGCACATGCGCCCAGCCCACAATGGCTGAAAGCGGCGTGCGCAGTTCGTGCGAGATGCTGGCCAGGAACTCGTCCTTGGCCTGGCTGGCGCGCTCGGCTTCGAAACGCGCGGTCTGCGCTTCAGCCAGCATGGTTTCGCGCTCGCGTTCGGTCTGGCGTCGCTGGCTGATGTCTTGCGTCAGCTTCAAGAAGCCCAGCAGTTCGCTGCGCGGGCCGCGCAGGGCCGTCAACACCACGGCGGCGTCGAAACAGCTGCCGTCCTTGCGCATCCGCTGGCCTTCGCCCTTGAACTCTCCGTGGCGGGCGGCCAGCGCCATTTCTTCGCCGGGCAAGCCGGCTGCGCGGTCTTCTTGCGTGAAGAGAAACGCGAAATGGGTGCCGATGGCTTCGTCTGCGGTGTAGCCCTTCATCGCTTCAGCACCCGCATGCCAGGACGAGACGCGGCCGGCGGTGTCCAGCGTGAAGATGGAGTAGTCGCGAACGGTTTCCGTCAAAGCGCGCAGTTCGGCGTCCCGCGCTTGCAGCAAGTCTTGCACGACGTTCAGCGGCTGCCCCTTCTGCCGCAGCTGCTGCCGTTCGTGGATATCGCTGAGCACCACCACCCCGCCGTCGTTGCGCCCGCCCACCACGATCGGCGCAGCCGAGCAGCGCAAGAGCAGGTCTGCCCCGGTGTCGGGCGGCGTCAACCACAGGTCCTGAACATCGCTTTGCCCCTGCGCGAGCTGGCGCAACGGCATCTGGTCGACCGGCAACGCCGGGCCGTCGCGCTGGCGCCGCAGGCGCACATGCTGTGCCCAGTGACCCGGCCGGGTCTGCAGCTCTTCCAGGGCGTCTGCCCCCAGCAGCCGCAACGCGGCGGCGTTGCAGCGCCGCAGGCCATGCGGTTGGCAGATCAACACCGCATCGTCGACAGATTCGAGGATCGCCGACAAGGCGCCTTCCAGATATTCAGCCCAGGCCTTCAGCTGCGCATGCATGAGCAGGGCATGCGACATCTCGGCATGCTGACGCTGCTGTTCGGTGCCGTCGTACAGCGCCTTGAGGTAACCCACCAAAGCGCCCTGCCGGTTCTTCAGCCGCGTGAGCACGCCGTGGGCGTAAAAGCGTTCGCCAGACTTGCGCAGCATCCAGCGCGAGTCGTCTGCGAGCCCCGTGGCCGCAGCGCGGCGCAACTCGAGCTGGGGCACGCCTGCGCGCGTGTCTTCGGGCGTGAAGGGCAGTTGCAATGGCTGGCCGATCCAGTCGTCCCGCTCCCAGCCCAGGATCTTGCCGACACCCTCGTTCCAGCTGGCAATGCGGCCGCGGCGGTCCACCAGAAACACGGCGGCATCGCGCAGCGGCTCAAGGACCTCGGGTGTTTCCATCGCGATGGTTTCGGGAACGCCGGGTTCGGTAGCGAAGGTCTCCATGGCGAAAACCAGCAAATGGTGTGCCTTGTCGGAGCGCCGCCCCAGCGGGTAAGCGGTTCTTCCCGCCTATCACCTAACGGGCACGCCGATTGCCGCAAACCGCCCTTGTGCCTTCTTCAGAGCCGCCCATGGAAGACTCGACAGCAATTTCTTCCGCACCCGTCGTGCTGTACGTGGAGGACCACCCCGTCAACGCAATGTTGATGTCGGCGTTGTTCGAGATGCGGCCCGGCCTGCGCCTCGTCGTCGCTTCCAGCGTGGCCGATGCCTTGGCACAGGCCCCGCAACTCGAACCCGTGCTGCTGCTGCTGGACATCCACCTTCCCGATGGCCATGGTCGCGAGCTGTTGCCACGCCTGCGCCACATTCCAGGCTGCGCGAAGGCGCCAGCGGTCGCCGTGACCGCAGCGCCTGATTTCGGGCTGGAAGATTCGGGTTTCGCCGAGCTGTGGACGAAGCCGCTGAACCTGATGAAGGTGCTGCAGCGGGTGGATGCCTTGACAGCGTCGATGCCTGCGCCCGAAGGCGTGGCCGCGCAAGCCTGGCAAGGCAGGCCCCGAGGGCACACTGCTGCGGCTTTTGGCTGACGCGCTGGCTGCTGAGCCTTCAGCGGGTCTCTGCTGAGCTTTCAGCTCCGTCCACGGCGCGGCTCACGAAGAGCCG